>NZ_CANPWG010000036.1 GCF_947581915.1 Candidatus Palauibacter scopulicola | reverse complement strand
GGAAACGCAGATCGTGCAGTCCTGTATGTAGTTAGAAGATTTCCTGTCGGGATTCTGGCTGTCCCCAGTCCGCTGGATCGTCGAACTGCACCGGCTCCTGCCGGTGGGCTGGGTCACCCTCCAGGACGTCTACCGCTGCACGGTGGACGCCGAGCTGTTCGCGGAGAAGATCGGCGAGGCGAAGGCCCGCGCCCTGCGGCTATGCCCCATGCGGGCCGTCATCGCCGCCAAGGATCTGAACGCGCACAGGCAGGCGCTGGAGGACTGGGGCTGGGAGATGGCGGGCGCCGGCAAGGTGGCGTGCCGTCTCGATCCGGACCGCGCCGAACTGCTCGCGGAGTTGAAGCTCGAGTACCGGACGGAACCGGTCTCCGGCGCCGCGGGAAGCGAGTACGCCGAGCAGGTGCAGGCCATCGAACGATGGTACCTGCACGACTGGATGGCGCTCGACGCCAAGCTCCGCACCTCGATCGTCGAGGGCATCAGCGTGTTCCTGTCCCTCTTCGACCAGCCGGACGTGGCCGCCGTGTTCTGCCCGCCTCCGCCGAATCACGATCCCCCGACCACACGGACGGACGACCCCACGGACGGGGAGGACGCACCGGGCGTCCAGCCTCTGCCAGGGCTGCGCCGGAGGCTGCCGCCGCTCAGCGAGCTGATCGAGGGCGGCAAGGTGCTGGCGCTCAACCCGCGGGCGCGAACCCGGCCCTGGCCCGCGCCATCGGAGTGCTGCTCAAGAACGCCTGGATGCAGGCGCTGCTCCGAAGGCCCGCCGAGGCCGCGCGCCGTCCCGAACGCTACATGCGGCCCGCCGTGTTCATCTGCGACGAGTACCAGGCGTTCGCCACCGTCGGGCAGGACGACCCATCCGGCGACGAGAAGGCGTTCGCGCTCACGCGCCAGTGCCGGTGCGTGCCCGTGGTGGCCACGCAGTCGATCTCCTCGCTCCGCTCCGTGCTCCCCTCGGGCGAAGCGTGGCGCACGCTCGTCCAGACGCTCCGCACCCGGATCTTCCTGTCGCTGTCCGACGAGGCGTCGGCGAGGATCGCGTCCGAGATGTGCGGCTCCGTCATGAAGACGCAGGCGTCCTACACGTTCACGGAGACCACGGGCAGGCCCGAGTTCTCGCTGCTCTCCGGCCGCGCCGGTGGCGGGCGCGGCACGATCGGCGCGAGCAAGTCGTTCCGCCGGCAGAGGGAGCCCGTGTTCACGCCGCGCGAGTTCGGACTCCTGGCCAACTACCAGGCCGTTTGCCTGCCCTACGACGGCATCAGCTCGCTTCCGGCCACCCGCGTCTACCTCAAGCCCCACTACCTGCCCAGGGAGACGGGCTACTGGCGGCAACGGGAGGAGGGCCGGATATGAAGCGCGCGAGCGGCGTCGGCCACCTCACTCCGTTCCTGCCGGGCCTGGAGGCGCTGCTCGGGGACCCGGAGGTCTCCGAGATCATGATTAACGGTCCCGCGAACGTCTGGGTCGAGCGGGCGGGAAGGCTTGAACCCCACGAGGCACCGGCCCTTACCGCGGCCTGGCTTCACCGCGCCGCGATCCACATCGCCCGGCCGCTCGGGCTCGATCCCGCCGCAAGTCCGATCCTGGACGCACGGCTGGAAGACGGCTCGCGGGTCGCGATCTGCACGCCGCCGGCGAGTCCCGAGGTCGCGATCACCATCCGCCGGTTCGGCGGCCGCGCGTTCTCGGCCGAAGACCTCGTGCGCCTGGGCTCGCTGCCCGAAGACATCCTCGAAGCCGCCCGGAACACGCTCGCGTCCCGCCAGAACATCCTTGTCTCCGGGGGAACCGGCTCGGGCAAGACGACGCTGCTGAACGCGCTGATTGAGCTGCTGCCCGAGGACGAACGCATCGTCGCGATCGAGGACACGCTCGAACTCAGGATCGACCGGGCGAACTGCCTCCGCTTCGAGGCCGGGGCCACCCTCTCGGAGACACCCGTCGAGATCCGCGATCTCGTCCGCCACGCGCTTCGCCACCGGCCCGACCACATCGTCGTCGGCGAGGTCCGGGGCGGCGAGGCCGCCGACCTGCTGCAGGCGCTCAACACCGGCCATGGCGGATCGCTCACCACCATCCACGCCAACAACGCACGCTCGGCGCTCTCGCGGCTGGCGAGCTGCGCCATGCAGGCCGGGGACGCGCTGCCCTGGGAGGTCACCTGCCGGGGCGTGGTTGACGGCATAGCGCTCGTCCTGCACGTGGCCCGGCGCGGAGGCCAGCGGTTCGTCGAGGACGCGCTCGAGGTCGGCGGCTACGACGCGGCCACCGGCCACTGGATCACCGGGCCGCCCGAAGCGGGCCGGAGAGAAAACCCACACCGAAGGAGGTGAACCCATGAGCTGGAACGGCAGCACCATCGCCATCGAGACGTTCGAGGACTTCGACCGAGAGCTCGCGCGCGACGCAGGCGACACGCTCGAAGTCCCGGCCTACATGGCCGAGGAGTACGGCCTGTTCCCCGAGGACGTGGGGAGCGAGGACGACATCGTGGCCGCCTGGGGCGACCCGCACGGCGCCGCAGGCGAGGAGGTGGACGGATGAACCACGACGAATATCACCGCAAGTTCGCCGACGCGATCATCGAGCAGATCAAGCAGGGCACCGCGCCGTGGCAGAAGCCGTGGGCGCCGGGCGAGCGCGTGATGCCCATGAACGTGGACACCG
>NZ_CANPWG010000035.1 GCF_947581915.1 Candidatus Palauibacter scopulicola | reverse complement strand
CCGTAACTTCAACAACCACAACAGTTCCGAATGGGATCACGAATGCTGGTCCATCATCCGCTCGAGTTCCGCCGCCGCGTCCACCCCGTTCGACCACTGGTCGGCGCGTGCGTGGATGTTGATGTCCTGGTTCGTGAACAGGATGACATCCTCGTCCCAGGCTTCGTCGAGGATCCGCTGCAGCTCGGCGGCTTCGTCCGCGCCCTCCGGGAATTCGGAGTACCCGTAGACGATCGCGACCTTGTCCCACTCTCCGATGTCCACGTCATAGACCTCGGAATAGTCGAGCCGCCCGGCGTCGCCCAGCGTCACCAGTGGGTGGGGATAGTCCATGACCGAGATCCGGCCGAGCCGGCTGTTGTAGTAGTTGTGGACGAGGCCGAGCGTGTGTCCCACTTCGTGCGCGGACAGCTGCCGGATCCGGGCCAGCGCCCACTCCGCGAGGTCCGCCGGCACTTCGTCGCCGTTGGCGTAGGGCGAGAGGAGGCCCTCGGCGATCAGGTAGTCCTGCCGCCAACGGAGCGAGCCGAGCGTCACCACCCCCTTCAGGATCTCGCCCGTGCGCGGGTCCGTGACGGAGCCGCCCGTGCTCCAGCCCCGTGTCGAGCGGTGCACCCAGTTGATCACGTTGTAGCGCACGTCGTGCGAACTCACCCCGTCCGGCAGCATCTCCACGCGGTACGCGTCCCGGAAGCCCGCCGCCTCGAACGCCTGGTTCCACCACCGCGCCCCCTCGAGCAGCGCCGTCCGGATCGGCTCCGGCGCCCCCGGGTCCAGGTAGTAGACGATCGGCTCGACCGCCTCGCTCATCGCCGCCGACGGGTCCCGCTTCTCAAGCCGGTGCCGCCGGATGAACCGCTGCTGCATGTCCTCGCCCAGGGGCGCCGAGTAGTCCGCGAAGCTCATGGCTCCATAGCCGGCTCGCGGATCGAAGGCCCGCGGCGTGTACTCCCCCAACTCCGGCAGTTGCACGAACGAGTGATGGAGACGGATCGTCGCCGCCTCGCCCGTCGCGGCCACGTTCCCGACGCCCTCGAACGTCCCGCCGCCGCCTCCGAAGCCGCCGAATCCGCCACCCCCGCCGCCCGGCTGGCGGACGAAGGTGAGGGACGCCTCGATCTCGGTGTTCTCTGGAAACCCCATCGTCATCGGCAGGTGCACCGCGCTCCGGCTCGCGTCGAACCGGTACGTCCCCGGCCGCAGCCGCTGCGCCCAGTTGATCATGTCCCGGACCACGAAGCCCGTCGCGTCGACGAGCACGCGCCCGTCCGTCTCCGCGGCCGCCGTGAAGCCCCACAGCGTCGAGGGCGCGAAGGCGTCCGTCACCGCCCGCACCTCGCGCGGGTTCGTGCTGCTCGCCCGAAAGTCGAGGTTCGGCTGGATCATCAGCACCTTCGGCCCCACCCGATGAAAGCGCACGACCCGCGACCCGGCCAACTGCCCGCGGTCGAGCCCGATGTCGTTCGACCCCAGCCCCGAGGCGAGTCCCGTCATGTGCAGGATATCCGTGTCCCAGCGTGAGATCTCGAGCCACAGCTTGCCGCTCGAGGCCTCCCAGTACATGGGGATGAAGCCGTCGATGGCCCGCATCGAGGCCGTCTTCTCCTCGATCGAGGGAAGTTGCCCCCCGGAGTCCTGCGCCACGGCGAGAGCGGGGCTGAGAAGGAAGAGAAAGGCGGGAAGGAGCTTCCGGAAACGGGTCACGGAGTACACAAGAGCCTCCTGCGGACGATGAACGGTCGGCCTCCCCCGGGGAGTCGGAGGGAGGGACTACACATTAGGGCGGATCGATGGCTGCCGTTACCCTGCCCATGACATCCGACATGTATGCGGAATAATCGCCGGGGCTGGGTCCCAGCCGGACGATCACCAGATCGTAGGATGGGATGATGGCGGTGTACTGTCCCATGGCCCCGAGCGCCCAGTACGCATCTTCCGGGGCGCCGGGGTGCGACCCGCCGCGATTGACCCAGAACAGTCCCCCGTAGTCGAGGAGTTCCGCGCCGGGAGCCGGCGTGCTCACGAAGCCCACCCAACCCTCCGGGAGGATGCGGTCGGGCCTGCCATCCGGCGTCGGCCACACGCCGTCCCACAGGTGGAGGAGACCGAACCTCGCCCAGTCCCACGCGCTCCCGTAGTCGTAGCCGGTGATGATGAAGTTCCCCCACGCATCCGTCTCAAGGACGTAATCCCTCGCCCCGATGCGGTCGAACAGGATGCGCTGGGGATAGGTCAGCCAGTCGTCGCCGCGCGCCTCGACGGCCTGCTGCACGATGCGCGCCACGGTGAGGGGGTCCGAGTTCCGGTAGCGGAAGATGGCGCCCGGCAGGGTGTCCATCGGCTGGTCGATGGCGTGCTCGAACACGTCGATGCCCTCGAAATAGATCCGGCCGTGCTCGTTGGCGTGCGTCCGGGAGCGCTCGTCATCGGAGCCCAGGTTCAGGAAGTCGAGTCCCGAACTCATGTTGAGGAGGTCGCGGATGCGGATCTCGCGGCGCGGATCGTCCTCTCCCCGCCACTCCGGGACGGGCGCCGGGTCGTCCAGGCCGATGTCCAGATGGCCGGCCTGCATCGCCGCGCCCATGAGAGCGGCCGCAATGCTCTTGCCCTGAGACCAGGAGATCTGCGGCGTGTTGGGCCCGAAGCCGCCGGCGTAGCGTTCGCCGAGGATCTTCCCGGCATAGACGACCACCAGCGCGCGTGTATGGTGCTCGCTCCGGCCCATCGCCCAATCGAGGGCCGCGTCGAGCGCGGCCATGTCGACCTCCGCCGGGGGCGGATCGTGGTGCGCGTCCACATTGCCCGTCGGCCAGGCGGTGCTCTCGGGATCCGGCGTCCGCCGCTCGACGAACGTCGGCTCGAAAACCACGTCCTCGAATCCGATCGGCAGGATCGTGCAGCCCTGGTCTCCGTTATATTCGGCGGAGCGCGTCCCGAATCCGTCTCCCGTGACCGAGGCCGTGCGCGTCTCGAAGTCCACATCGTACCGGAAATCATCCCGTAACTCGTCGAAGGGCTCGAGATCCTGCGCCACGACCTCCTCCACGGTGCGCTCGTAGTCGCGGCCCACGACGAAGACTCCGGCGCAGAGGTGGTGCGCGACCCGCCCGGCGATGTGCCCGCGGATGTGAGCCTCGTCTTCCACCGGCTCCTCCGGCGGCGCCGGTTCCGGCGCGCAGCCCACCGCCAGCAGGGCCGCACCCGCGGCGACCACGAGCCCACCCAGGCGACGACTCTCCGTGTGAGTGCTCATGCGACCCTCCGTTGGCGACGGCGCCGGCTCAAGCGGTCAGCGGTCGATTGCCGCCGTCACCTCTCCGATGATGTCGGACAGATATGCGCCGGTGTCGCCGGGGCTCGGTCCCAGTCGGACGACCACGAGATCGTACGAAGGGATGATGGCCGTGTACTGTCCCATGAATCCCGCCGCCCAGTAGGCGTCCTCCGGCGCGCGCGGGAGCGAGCCGCCGCGATTGAGCCAGAACAGCCCGCCGTACTGCAGGGCATCGGCGCCCGGCGCGGGGGTGCTGACGAACTCCACCCAACCCTCCGGGAGGATGCGGTCGCTTCCGCCATCGGGCGTCGGCCACACGCCGTCCCACAGGTGGAGGAGGCCGAACCTCGCCCAGTCCCATGCGCTCCCGTAGTCGTAACCGCTGATGATGAAGTTCCCCCACGCGTCCGTCTCGAGGACGTAGTTCCGGGCCCCGATGCGGTCGAACAGGACGCGCTGGGGATACGTGAGCCAGTCCTCGCCGCGCGCCTCGGCCGCCTCTCGCACGATGTGGTTGGCGGTGAGCGGGTCGGAGTTGCGGTAGCGGAAGACCGCGCCCGGGAGCGTGTCCATCGGCTGGTCGATGGCGTGCTCGAACACGTCGATCCCCTCGAAGTAGATCCGGAAGTGTTCGTTCGCGTGCGTCCACGACAGCGAGTCCGTCAGGCCGAGGTTCAGGAAATCGAGCCCCGAACTCATGTTCAGGATGTCCCGGACGCGGATCTCCCGGCGCGGGTCGCCCTCTCCGTGCCATTCGGGCACGGGCACGGGGTCGTCGAGTCCGGCGTCGAGGTGGCCGGCCTGGATCGCGGCGCCGACGAGCGCGCTCGCGATGCTCTTCCCCTGGGACCACGAGATCTGCGGCGTGTTGCGCGTGAAGCCGGGCGCGTAGCGCTCCCCGAGAATCTTCCCCGCGTAGATGACGACGAGCGCGCGCGTGTTGTGCTCCGTCTGGGCCATCGTCCAGTCGAGGGCCGCCTCGAGCGCCGCCATGTCGACCTCCGGTGGCGGCGGGTCGTGGTACGCGCCGACGTCGCCCGTCGGCCAGGCCGTCGCCGCCGGGTCCGGGCCGAGCCGCTCGACGACCTGCGGCTCGTACGTCACGTCGTCGAGATCGGCCGGGAGGATCGTGCAGCCCTGGTCCCCGTTGTACTCGGCGGAGCGGGTGCCGAAGTCCGCTCCCGAGACGGAGGCGGTGCGCGTCTCGAAGTTCACGTCGTACTCGAAATCGTCCTGCCAGTTGAACAGTTCGAAGCGCCGGATGTCCTGCGCCACGACCTCCTCGACGGAACGCTCGTAGTCGCGTCCCACGACGAAGACGCCCGAGCAGATGTGGTGCGCCGCCATCCCCGCGATGTGCGAGCGCTCGTGGACCGCCTCGTCGTCTTCGGAGACTTCGCCTGAAACCGTGCGTGGTTCCCCGCACCCGGAAACGCACGCTGCGACGAGCAGGACGCCGCCCACCGCCGCCCGGCCTCGGAACCCATGATGGATTCCAGACATAATTTTCATGCGAACCCCCATCGCCTCGTTTCGGCGGTCGAACGTCTCGGTCACGACTTCGTAGCTGAGCGCATCCGAAGCGTCCTGCGCAAGGGTTCATAACGTTTCCGGCGGACTCCGTGTCGTCTCCAGTGAGGAGGCCGCGCCTGAATTTTGAAGCAGCGGGAACGGGACGGGGGAACAGGCGGGGGAACGGGTGCGGCAACAGGCACGGAAGAAGGCAGGAAACGGAGGATATCGATGAGAAAGACGATCGGAGCGTTCGCTCTCCTGTTGGTCGCACTCGCGGCCGCGGCGCCGTTGGAGGTGCAGGCTCAGCGGGGAGCCCGCGGCTTCGGCATGAGCCTCGACGACCAGATGACGGCCCTCACGGAGCGGCTCGCGCTCGACGAGGAGCAGGTCGTGCAGGTCCGCGCGATCCTCGAGGCCCAGGCAGAGAGCCGGCGCGAGCGTTTCCAGGGTATGCGCGGGTCGGGGGACCGGAACGCGATGATGCAGCTCATGGAGGAACTCCAGCAGGAGACGGAAACCCTGCTGGACGAAGTGCTGAGCGACGAGCAGATGGAGAAGTACCGGGAATACCTGGCCGAACTGCAGCAGCGGCGCCGGCCTCCGCTCTCCCTCTAATCCCGCCCGGGGCGTCTACCTCGAGGCCGGCGCGCGCACGGTCGCCGGCCTCGGGCCGCCCTTCGGCGCCCGCCCCCGCTGCACCAGCACGACGCCCGCCACGATGATCACGGTGCCCGCCAGCATCGGCAGCGTGAACGCCTCGTCCGCCAGCCACCAGCCCAGGAAGAGCGCCACCACCGGATTGACGTACGCGTACGTCCCGGCCGCCGCGGGCCGGACGTTGCGCAGGAGCCACATATAGGCCGAGAAGGCGACGATCGACCCCATGGCGGCGAGGTAGATCAGCGACAGCCACGAGCGCAGGGACACATCGCCGAGCGACAGGCGGCCGAACTCGCCCGCGACGAGCCCGACGAGCAGCAGGATCAGCCCTCCGGCAACCATCGTGAGCGCCGTGCCGTAGAGCGGCGGCTGCGGCAGCGCGGCCCGCCGGTTGTACATGGAGCCGATCGCCCAGCTGATCGACGCCCCCACGACGACGAGGGCCCCCGCCACCACCTGGTTCGCGCTCGCCCCGCGGATCCCGATGTCCGCCCCGGAGCTGCTCACGAGGAGCACGACTCCGCCCAGGCCCAGGACGAGTCCCGCGATCTCCAGCGGGCTCGTCGGCTCGCGGTCCGGTCCGAGGCGTGCGATCGCGACGAGCCACAGCGGCACCGTGGCCACGAGCAGGGCCGTGAGCCCCGAGGGCACGTACTGCGCCGCCCAGCACACGAGTCCGTTGCCGCCCGCGACCATGAACACGCCCGAGATGCTGGCGGCCTTCCATTCCGCAGGCTTCGGGACCGGCGCGCCCCGGCGGCGGGACACGACGGCAAGAATCACGCCCGCCGCAAGGAAGCGTATGCCTCCGAGGAGAAATGGCGGGATCGTCTCGACGCCGAAGCGGATCGCCAGGTAGGTCGACCCCCACACCAGGTACACCGCGGCGAACGCGAGCAGCAGATCTCTGGTGGAGGCGGCGGACCCTGCGACGGTGGACTCGGAGGCTGTGGTGCTCGCGGTCAAGTGCCGCCCCGCCGATCACGGGTCCGTCGATCGCGCGCCCGCGTGACGGCGTAGATGGCGAGGCCGACGGCGATGAGCCCCAGTCCCAGCCCCGCTTCGAGCGGCCGGTCGCGCAGGATGTAGGCCAGCGTCCAGCCCGTCACCGCCAGGAAGACGAGGGGCGTCACCGGATAGCCCCAGGCCCGGTACGGCGCGTCCGCCTCCGATCCGTCGACCTCGGATCCGTCGATCTTGCCTCCCCGCCCGTCCGCGTCCCGGTTCGGCGCTCGGCCCGACGCCTGCCGCCGGCGCAGGAGGAAGACGCCGCCCGCCGCCAGGAACGTGTTGAGGCCCATCGTGAAGCCCGAGAAGACGAGGATCGTCTCGAACGATTCCGTGAGGATGAAGAGGAGGCTGATCGCGGCCTGCGTGAAGATGGCCACGCCGGGCGTTCCGCGCGCGTTGATCGAACTCAGGAACCGGAACGTGGGGTAGTCCTCGCCGATCGCATGGAGGACCCGCGGGCCCGCAAGCACCATGGCGCTCACGGTGGAAACGAGGAGGAGTGCGAGCGTGATCCCCATCAGGTCGGCCCCGACCGGCCCGAAGATGTACCCCGCCGCGATGTACCCCACCTCGAGCCGTCCCACCATCTCCTCCGCGGGGGCCGCGCGCAGGAAGACGTAGTTGAGTCCCACATAGAGCAGCATCACGAGCAGCGTCCCGGCCGCCAGCGCGCGGGGCAGCGTCCGGCGCGGGTCGCGAAGCTCGCCCGTCACGTACGTCGCCGCGTTCCAGCCCGAATACGAGTACGACACGAAGATGAGCGACACGGCGAACCCGGCGGAGAACACACCGGAGACGCCTTCCGCCGACGGGAGCACGCCGATGTCCCGGGGTTCCGCGACGAGGGCCAGTCCGGCCGCGACGAATGCGAGGATCAGGACCACCTTGGCCGTCGTCGACCAGCGCTGAAAGCCGCCCGAGGTGCGGTGCGTGCGCCCGTGGACGACCGAGAGCAGCACGACGAGCCCGACCGCGAGCCACCGGGCCGGAAGCACCGGAAAGACGGACGACAGATAGGTGCCGAACGTGATCGCGGCCAGCGCCGTGGGGGCCGCGAACCCGATCGTGGCCGAGATCCAGCCGGAGACGAAGCCGGCCGCGGGGTGGTAGATGTGCGAGAGGAAGGTGTATTCGCCGCCCGAGCGCCGGATCGTCGACCCCAGTTCGGCGTAGGTGAGCGCGCCGCACACGGCCGCGACCCCGCCCACGACCCACAGCATGAGCAGTGCGAACCCGGATCTCAGAGACTCGAGCTGAAACCCGAGGCTCGTGAAGACGCCGGTCCCGATCATGTTGGCGACGACGACCGCCGCCGCCGTGTGAAGGCCGAACCGCGCCCTGGAAGTGCTCAGGGGATCGGACTCTTCACGGGATGGGCTCGGCCAGACCCGCCTCGCTCACCAGCAGGAGGAGGTTCGCCTGGATCCCGAGGTGGCCGTCACGGTTGATCCACCATTCGCCGGGCGAGTGGGCCCCGCTCCCGATGCCGCCGCTCCCGATCGTCACCGCGGGGATGCCCAGGGAGATCGGGATGTTGGAGTCCGTCGAGGAACGGGTCAGCGCGGGCACCGCCCCGAAGAGGGGCATCACCGCGATGGCCCGCTCGACGAGGGGATGGTCGTCCGCGACCTCTCCCGAGGGACGGTCTCCGATCTGGTCCAGTTCGAGTTCGATCTCCGGCCCGGCCCGGCGCAGGGCGTTTTCCTCCGCCAATGCCCGGCGCATCGCGTCCCGGAAGGCAGCGTCGATGCGCCCGAGGCTCTCCTCGCTCTCAGAGCGCATGTCCACTTCCATCCACGCCTCGAACGGAATCGAGTTGACCGACGTGCCGCCGCCCAGCCGCCCCACGTTGTAGCTCGTGCGCGGCCCCGACCGCGTGAGCGTGTCGGCCACGTCCTGGAAATGACGGATCCCGCGGCCCAGCGCATGGGCGGGGCTGGCCATCCCGAACGCGCCCCAGGAGTGTCCGCCGGGACCCCGGAACGTCACGCGGAACCGGTGGGAGCCGAGCCCTTTGTTCACGATCCGACCCAGTCCCGTGCCGTCGATGTCGATCCACGTGTGGATGGGGTCCGCGCCCTCGCGAAACAGGTACTTCATCCCGCGCAGGTCGCCGAGTCCTTCCTCCCCGACCGTACCGATGAACCGAACGTCCGCCTCCGTCTCGATACCGGCCGCCTCGAGCGCCCGCAGCACGGTGAGAACCGCGATGAGACCGCGCGTGTCGTCGCCGATCCCGGGCGCGAACAGCGTGTCCCCGCGCTGCGTGACCGTCACGTCGACGTCCGCCGGGAAGACCGTGTCCAGGTGTCCCGACAGCACCACCGTCCGCCGCTCCCCCTCCGGCGTCGATCCCCGCGCGCCGCCCCGGCCGTAGCGGATCGCCACCGCGTTGCCCTCCTCGTCGATGAACACGGAGTCGGCCCCGGCTTCGCGGAGCCGCTCCGCGTAGACCCGGCCGCGCTCGTCTTCCATGAAGGGGGGCGCCGGAACTTCCGTGAGTTCGATGAGTTCGCGGATCGTCCTCGGTTCGAGTTCCTCGATGATCCTGAAGGCGTTCCGCACCGCGGGATGCTCGGCGAGGCGCCGCACGTCCTCGCCCGGCGCCTGGGCCGTCGCCACAGCCGGCATCCCCCCAAGGATGGCCATGCCAAGGGGGACCGAGACGATGAGTCCGGCGAAGGTCCGGGCATATGGTCCGTACATGGCGTCCGTGTCTCCTGGATTCGGATCGCTGCGACGGTCGTCGGCCGCCGGGGCGCAGGATGCCGCTCTCTGGCGGGAGTCCGCTCGTGAAGAATACCGTTTCCGAACACATGTCGAAAACGCGGTCTCCCTGCGGGCCGACGGCTGAGGGGGGTGTCGAGCTGAAGTTCAAGGCGACAGAGCCGATCGTACGGCGGCTGCTGGCCGGGTTTGCGCTCGTCGGTGCGGGCTGCGGCGGCCCCGTGGAGCCGCCGCTGTCGGCCATGTGTGGCGACGCTCCTCTCACGGTGGCGTTCTACGCACTCTTCGCGCCCGTAAGCTACAGCGCGGACGAGAACCCGAACTCGCCCGGGTTCAGTCGGCACATGGGCTACGAAGCCGACCTCCTCAGCGCGCTCGAGGCCATGCCCGGTACCGGACTCTCCTTCGTGCGCCGCCCGATCGCCGACTGGCCCGGAATCTGGCTTCTGCCCGCGACGCCGGACTTCGACATGGCCGGCGGCGGTATCACGATTCTCGAGTCGCGCACGCTCGACGATACCGGTGTCCGGGCGGTTGCGTTCACATCCGGCCACATCACGTTCCGCCAGTCGCTCCTGGTGCGAAGCGAGGATGCCGCGCGACTCTCCTCCTACGACGCGCTCACGAGCGCGGTGCGCGTGGGCGTCCTTGCGGGCACAACGGGCGAAGCCCGGCTGCTCCAGATCACGGGAATCGTGGACGGTTCCGGCGTGCTCCGGGCGGGGACGCGCGTGGAGACGCCGGCCGGCACGGTCGTGGCGGATGGGACGGGGGCGTTTACGATCACGGCCGCCATGGCATCGCCCGTCCTTGGGGGCCGAACCCGCCTTCACCCCCCATCCAGCGACATGCCGCGGGTGGTGTACCTCGGCCGGGAGTCCGGCGATCAGGAATTGTTCGACGCCCTGCGCGATGGACGCATCGACGCCGTGGCCCAGGGGGAAATCGGAAGCGGCGAGGCCGCGCACAGGTCGGGCGGAGAGTTCACTGTGGCCGCCCGGGATTCCCTCGCCGAATTCGGAGGGTTCACGCTGGATGCGGACGCCCGCGATCTGTTGACCTGCATCGATGCCCGAATCGACTGGCTGACCGACGAACGCCGCACAGGGTTCGCGGAATGGCTCGCCGACCCGTCCGTCTTCCGGCAGCGAGCCGCCCTCTGGCCCGGCGGTGGCTGAGCGGCCGCGACAGTAGCCGCTCCGACCCGTCAGTTGCCGAAGCGGGCGAGGATCCAGTCGGAGATCGTTTCGAGGAAGCCGTCGACGAAGCGCTTCTCGAGCAGCGCGTACTCGGCCGGGGATCCGCTCGTCGCGGCCTGGAAGAGGTGATTCGCGCGCGGGAGCACGTCCACCGTCACGTCCGGGTTCCCGGCCAGCGCCTCTTCCAGCGGCGGGCGGTTCTGGTCGGGGAGTACCTGCAGGTCGAGCCCGCCGAACAGCGCGAGCACCGGTACCCGCGTGCCCCGGAGACCTTCGGTCGGATCGTAGGTGAGAAAATAGCGGAACCAGGGTGTCTCGACGCGGTCGATCTGCGCGTCGATCTGGCCCTGCACGTAGGCGTCCACGTCGGAGATCGCGGCGCGCTGCGCTCCGGGCAGGGTCTCGATGCCCTCGCGGATCGCGGCCCCGAGTTCCTCGCGATACGCCTCCAGATCCTCTCCCGCGTCCAGAGCCGCAAACAGCCGGCGCTGGAAGTCGGTGTTCCACTCGATGCGGTCCTCGGGCACGCCGCTCGCGCGCTGAATGGCCGCGGACTGCTCGTACAGGATCTCTGTGCCGGGCACGGTCGAACCGGCCAGCAGCACGGCGAAGCGGACGGCCTCCGAGCGCGAGGCCGCGATCGGCGCCACGATGGCGCCCTCGCTGTGTCCCAAGAGGCCGACGCGCGCGGGATCGACGTCCGGGTGTTCCGAGAGCCGCGCGAGGCCCGCCAGCGCGTCCCCGGCGAAGTCGGACGAGGTCGAGGAAGAGACGCTGCCCGTCGAGCCGCCGACGCCGCGGTCGTCGTAGCGGAGGACCGCGATGCCCTGCCGGGTGAGGTGGTCGGAGAGGTGGCGGAAGACGGCGAACCCGGCCACGACCTCATCCCGGTCCTGTGGCCCCGACCCCGTGATGAGGACGACGCCCGGGAACGGTCCCGGCCCCTCCGGAAGCGTCAGTGTGCCCTCGAGGTGTACGTCGCCGTTCTCGAACGAGACCTCTTCCTCCCGGTACGGTGGCGGCTCTTCCGCCTCCGCTTCCGCGGGATCGGCCCGCGACACGGAGAACGTGGCGGTCACGACGCCCTGGGTGAATTCGCCCTCGATGGTGTCACCCGTAAGGGCGCCGTCCCACGCGGCGAGACCGATCGGGGTTTCGAGTTCGAAATGCACGCGGTCGTTCTCGTGGGACACGGCGGTGAGGGGAAGATCCACCGCTCCCTGGATATCCATCGTGGCGACGAGCACGTCCTCCGCGCGCTCGAAGGTGACCGAAAAGGGCAGGCCACCCGTGGGAAGAACGACGGATCCCACCCACCTGCCCTCGACGCCTCCGACGCCTCCGCCGCTTCCCCCGGAGTCCGGATCCGGCTCCTGCGCCAGCGCCGGAGAGGAGAGCACGCACCCGGCCGCGACAAGCAGTCTCGGGACCATGGTCAGACCTCCTCGACCCTGACGGCGGAGCCGTAGACCACGATCTCGGCGGTCCCTCCCAGGATGTAGGAGGTGGAGAAGCGGACGCAGAGGATCGCGTTCGCGCCGGCCGCCGCCGCCTCGGCCTCCATGCGATCGACCGCCTGTTCCCGCGCCTCGGCCATCATCTTCGTGTATTCCTGGATCTCGCCGCCCACGATGGTCTTCAGGCCGGCGAGAATGTCGCGGCCCAGGTGGCGCGCCCGGATCGTGCTGCCGCGGACGAGGCCGAACTCCTCGACGATCCGGTGTCCGGCGAGGTCGTTCCTGGAGGTGATGATCATCGGACCACGTCCTTGTAGGGGTCTTTCTTCTGCATGAACAGGCGTTCGCGCGCCACGGAGACGAACAGGATCACGACGCCCGCGATCAGCGCGAGAAGGCTCCAGCGAATGTACGCCGGAATCGTCGTGTCCCGAATCAGCTCGCTGACCGCGGTCCACAGCGCCCACGTCCCCACGACGATCGTTCCCAGCGAGAACAGGACCCATCCGATGCCGCGTTCGAGCCGGCGATAGACGTGTTCCCAGTAGCTGTCCCAGGTTTCCTCCGGCGGCTTCAGCGGAGTCATGGTGTCGGTGACCTCCTTCAGGCGCTGGTACGACGCCAGTTCGTCGCGAAGACCCGGGTTCCCTTCGAGCGCGGACTCGAGTTCGCGCCGTCCCTCACCCGAAATCTCCCGGTCCAGTTCGGCCATCATCAACTGGCGCACCCGCTCGTCGCCGGGCGGGTGCACGTTTCTCTCATTCATCGCCCGCACCTCCCCCCTGGTCGGGGCGCGTTCCCGCCGTCTCCATCTCGCGCGCGAGAGACCGCCGCGCCCGGTAGAGGCGCGACATCACCGTCCCGATGGGGATGCCCAGCAACTCGGCGATCTCCCGGTAGCGAAGTTCCTCGAATTCGCGCAGGACGAGCGTCTCCCGCTCCCGCTCGGGCAGGCGTTCGATGGCCGCGCCGACCTGTTCGCGCAGTTCGGATCGCATCACCGCCTGATCCGGGCTGAGCGGGCGCCGCCCCATCGTCGTGTCCGAGAGCCAGCTGCCCGCCGTCTCGAGTTTCAGGCGGTGCAGCCGCTGGTCCCGCGTATGGTTGAAACAGAGTCGCCGGATGATCTGGTACAGCCAGGGGAAGAAGGGCCGTTCCGGGTCGATCCTAGCGCGCGCGCGGAACGCCCTGGCGAAGGCCTCCTGAGAGAGGTCCAGGGCATCGTCGTGGTTCCCTACGAGGCCGAGCGCGGTATAGTAGGCACGTTGCATGTATCGTGTGACGAGTTCGCCGAAGGCCGCACGCTCGCCGCGCTGCGCGCGAAGCACGAGCATCCGGTCGGTTGCCTCCGAGCTGTTCAATGATGGCTCCCATGGTCGCGGGCACCTGCGTGAACCTGTGGTGACTGTTCGCCTCGCGAGGGTTACCCGAAGCCGCCGAGTTTATTTCGCGGATCAGAAAATCGAGACACAGATCGCCAGACAGATCGAGAGACAGGATGAACGAGTTCCCGGCCAGAGCAACCCTGCATCCCGAAATTGTCCCCTCGCGCTGGACGCTCATGCGCGACGTGGCCGTCTTCCAGTTGAAGCTCGTCCTCGACGGCCTGCGGGATGCGATGCTGCTGCCGATCTCGCTCTTCGTCGCCCTCCTCGACGTGCTCGGCGTCGGACCCCGGGCGGGCCGGCAGTTCTACGCGCTGCTGGAGTGGGGGCGACGGACGGAGTACTGGATCAACCTGTTCGGCGCCACCGACCACGTCCGCGCCTTGACGTCTTCTCCGCGGCCGGGGGTCGATGCGCTCGTCGACCGCCTGGAGCGGCTGGCGGTGCAGGAGTACGAAAGGGGCGGGATCACGGCCTCGACGAAGGACGCCGTGGACCGCGCCCTCGACCACCTCACGAGGCGCGGACCTTCCGACCGCGATCCTCCCGGCCCGCTGCCGTGAGCCGGAGTTCCGCCGACAGCGCGTGCGCCTCCAGTCCCTCGAGTCGGGCGAGCGCGGCGGTGTCGCGAAGCAGGCCCTCGTAGGCTTCATCTTCCGAGGAAAGCGACAGCCACGTCGGTCGGCGCAGGAACGAGAACACCGAGAGTCCCGAGTCGAACGCCGCCGCGCCCGATGTGGGAAGGGTATGGTTCGGCCCGGCTCCGTAGTCGCCGGCCGCCTCGGGCGTGGCTGCCCCCAGGAAAAGCGATCCGTAGCGGTCGACCCGGGGAGCGAGGGACTCGGCGAGGTCGCCGTGCAGGTGGAGGTGCTCCGGGGCCACCGCGTCGCAGATGGCGGCGGCCTCGTCGGGGCTGGCCGCGAGGAGGGCGCCGCCGGCCGCCAGGGCCTGGCGCGCGATCGGTGCGGTCGGCAGCGCGGCCAACTGCCGCTCGGCCGCTTCGCGGACGGCCTCGACGGTCGCTTCGTCGAAGGCGCACAGGAGCGGGACGGCGTCGGGGTCGTGCTCGGCCTGGGCGAGCAGGTCGGCCGCGACGCGGGACGGCGCCGCATCCGGCGAGGCGACGACGAGCAGCTCGGATGGGCCGGCGATGGTGTCGAGGCCGACCCGGCCGTAGAGGAGGCGCTTGGCCGCGGTGACGAACCGGTTGCCCGGTCCCACGATCTTCTCGCAGCGGGAGACGCCTCCGACGCCGAAGGCGAGCGCGCCGATCGCCTGCGCGCCCCCGATGGTCAGCAGGCCGTCCGCCCCGGCGATGAACGCCGCGGCCCGGGCCGCCGCGCTCGGGCGCGGCGATGCGGCCCAGACGGCGCCCACGCCCGCGATCCGCGCCGGGATGGCGGTCATGAGCACCGAGGACGGGAGGGGAAAGCGCCCGCCGGGCGCGTAGCAGCCGGCCGCGCCGACGGGCACGAGCCGGTGGCCGCCGCGGCCGCCCGCGACCCGCGTGTCGAGGTCGGTCGCGGATGCCCGCTGGGCCTCCGCGAACGTGCGGATCCGGTCGGCCACGCGGCGCAGCAACTCGCGGTCGTCGGGGTGCAGGGCCTCTGTCGCGCGCTTAAGCGCTGCCCGGTCGAGGAGCAGGTCGTCGCCCGGCTCGAGGTCGCCGAGCCGCTCGGCATGCTCGCGGAGCGCCGGCTCTCCGCGCCGCTCGACATCGTCCAGGATCGTCCGCGCGACCTCGAGGGCCGCCGGATCGAGCGCCGGCGCGCGCGCCGCCCGCACCGCCTCGTCGAGGCCGATCGGCGGCAGGATCGCGCCCGCCGCCGCGGCGGGCGCCACGTCCCCCCGCCCGGTCGGCCCTCCCGGCGCCCTGGGAACCCGGCGGCGCACCTTGAGCGCGCGCCGCTCGAGTTCCCGGCGCACGTCTTCGAGGGAGCCGCCCGCCTTCAGGAGCCGCGTGAGGGCGAAGTAGTACAGGTCCGCGAACTCCGCCACCGCGTCCGCCTTCGATCCGGCTTCCGCGAGTTCGTGCGCTTCCTCGACGAGCTTTCCCCGCAGCAGCTCGGGGTCCCCGGCGAGCCGCGCGGTCAGCGAGCCCGGCTCCGGGTCGGCGAACCGCTCGCGGAGGCGGGCTTCGAGGTCGGACAGCCCCATGCCCGACAGGGGCGGCAGCGCCGCCGACCCCCGGGACGGCGCCGCGTCGAAACACGTCGCGGCGCCCGTGTGACAGAAGCCGGTCCCGCGCTGCCGCACCGTGAAGCGCAGCGTGTCGCGGTCGCAGTCCGCCGCCACGCGCACCAGTTCCTGCGTGGCGCCCGACGTCTCGCCCTTCCTCCAGAGCCCGCGTGAGCGGCTCTGGTAGACGCCGCGCCGTTCCCGGACGGCGGTGCGCAGGCTCTCCGCGCTCGACCAGGCGAGCCCGAGCGCGCGCCCGGCCGTGTCCTCGACCAGCGTCGCCCACAACCCGTCGGCCCGGTCGGACTTCAGCGGAGCCGAGATGGCGTCGCCCAGATCCATGCGCCCGCTGTAGATCGCCATCCCCACCTGCGCGTCGGCGCCCATTCGGTCCAGCGCCGCGATCTCCGAAACCTCGCGGACCCCGCCCGCCACCGTCACGCGCGCGGACCCGGCGGCCGCGACGAGGGCGGACACGCGATCCAGCGGGATCCCCCCGAGTGTGCCTTCGACCTCCACGAAGGTGACCAGATAGCCGTCCGCGAGGCCGTCGAGTTCCTCCATGCGCCCGAGGACATCGCGGCCCGTCCCGCGCTGCCAGCCCTCCACGACGACCTCGCCGTCGCGCGCGTCGAGCGCCGCGATCACGCGTTCCGCGGGAAGTCCGCCCAGGACTTCGGGCGTCGCGGCCGTTCCCAGGATCACGCGCCGCGCACCCGCGTCGAGCCAGTCGAGCGCCGCCTCCCGGGACCGAATGCCGCCGCCCACCCGACACGGCGCGAGCCCGAGCAGTTCACGGATCAGGGCGGTGTTGTCTCCGCGGCCGAGCGCGGCGTCGAGGTCGATGATCGCGACTTCCCCCGCGACGGCGAACCTCTCGGCGAGAGGCCGCGGATCGCCGGCATCGATTTCGAGCGTCGAGCCCTGCCGAAGCTGCACGGCCCGGCCGCCCATGAGGTCGATGGATGGGATGATCATCGGCGCACCGCGACCCCGAGTTGCTGCAGCCGATCCTTGAGTCGGCCGATCGACCAGTCGCCCTGGTGGAAGATCGACGCCGCCAGGACCGCGTCGGCGCCCGCCTCGATGGCCGCGCACATGTGACCCGCATGGGCTCCCCCGCCCGAAGCCACGATCGGCACCGGCACGGCTTCCCGGATGACTCCGATCAGGGCCAGGTCGTAGCCGCTCCGCGTACCGTCCCGGTCGAAGCTCGTGAGGAGGATCTCGCCCGCGCCCAGCGCCGCCCCGCGTCGGCCCCACTCCGCGGCATCGAGACCCGTGCGCCGGCTTCCCGAGTGCGTCAGAACCTCGAAGCCGCTCGCACACGCCTCATCCGATGTCGCGCCGCCGTCGAGGGCCAGGACCGCGCACTGGGCCCCGAACCGGGTCGCGATCTCGGACAGGAGTTCCGGCCGCTCGACCGCCGCCGTGTTCACCGCGACCCGGTCCGCCCCCGCCTCCAGCAGGGCGCCCGCGTCTTCCGCCGTCCGCACGCCGCCGCCGACCGTCAGCGGAATCGAGATCTCGTCACGCACGCGGCCCACCGTTTCGAACCGGGCCACCCTTCCCTCCGCCGTGGCCGAGACATCGAGGATCACGAGTTCGTCCGCCCCTTCGCGCTCGTAGCGCCGCGCGAGCCGGGCGGGGTCGCCCTGATCCGCGAGGTTGTCGAAGCGGACGCCCTTCACGACCCTCCCGTCCCTCACATCCAGGCACGGAATGACCCGGACGTTCAGCATGCCGCCGCGAGCGTGGGCCGCTGCGCGCGCCGCTCGAACGCCGCCGCCGCACCCGGCGATTCGTCGAGCCATCGCTTCAGGAGGCCCGCGCCGACCTTCCCCGACAGCTCCGGGTGGAACTGGCAGGCGAGGACTCCACCGCGCTCCAGCCCCGCCACGAAGCGGCTTCCGTGCCGCCCCATCGCGGCGGTCCAGCCCGCGGGACCCGCTTCGAGCCCGTAGGAGTTGGCGAAGTAGACGACGGATGAGCGCAGGAACACGGTTCCGGCCGGCGCCGCGAAGAGGTTCCAGCCCAACTGGGGTATACGGCAGCTCTCCGCCAGCCGGACCACGCGGCCCGGCACGCACCCGAGTCCGGCGGTGCCCGGCGCTTCCTCGCTCCCCTCGCACAGGAGCTGAAGTCCGAGACAGATGGCGAGCGTCGGCCGTCCCGCCTCCACCCGCCCGCGGACCGCCTCCGCCCAGCCGCGCCGGCGAAGCTCCGCCATGCCTCCCGCGAACGACCCCACGCCGGGCAGGACGACGTAGTCGGCGCTCGATATTCCCGTGGCGGAGTCCAGCAGCCGCGGGGTTCTCCCCAGGCGCCGGAACGCGGCCGCCACCGCCTCGAGGTTCGCCACGCCCGTCGGAACGATTCCCACATCCCGGGGACCCGTTGCCATCCGCGCCGCGCTCATTGAGGCAACCCGGCGGATTCGAGCACGCCCTTCGTGCTCGGGACTCCGGGCACCGCGCGCTCCGCGACCGCCTCGGCGAGGGCGAGACCGAACGCCTTGAAGGCGGCCTCCGCGCGATGGTGGTCGTTGTCGCCGCGGATCACGTCCAGGTGGAGCGTCAGGCCTCCGGATGTCGCGAGCGAGGCGAAGAAGTGGGGGAGGTTCTCGGTCGCGACCGTCCCCAGCATCTCGCGCCGGAGGCCGAGGTCCACGCTGGCGAAGGGACGTCCGGAGAGGTCCACTACCGCCCGGGCGAGCGCCTCGTCGAGAGGCGCGTAGGCGTACCCGAAGCGGCGGATCCCGCCCCCGTCCCCGAGCGCGTCCCGGATGACCGAACCGAAGACGAGCCCGCAGTCTTCCACCGTGTGGTGGTCGTCGATGTCGAGGTCGCCCTGCGCGCGCAGGTCCAGCGTCATGCCGCCGTGAAAGACCGTGGCGCCGATCATGTGATCGAGAAACGCGAGCCCCGTATCGACGTGGCTGCGTCCCCGGCGGTCCAGGTCCAGCCGGGCTTCGATGCGGGTCTCGAGCGTGCGGCGGGACCGTTCTCCCACCCGCCCGCTGGCCGAGCGACTCTCTCCGGAGTTCGCATTCATGGCAATCCCCTTCACGAGATGTGTCCAAACGTCGAGTCGAGCACGCGGAGGAGGTGGCGGAACGTCGCCTCCTCCCCCGGAAGCGTGATCCGGACCAGGTCCGGCAAGTTCGGATAGCGCCGGATGGCGATGCCCCGCTGCCGAAAGCCGCGGTGCAGGGCGGCCGCGCGGTCGGTGGAGGCGAGCACGAAGTTCGCCTGCGACTCGAAGGGCTCCGCCCCCGCCGCGCGCAGTGCCGAGACGAGCCTCTCGCGCTCGTCGCGCACGGCGGCGACGTACGTCGCGGTGACGCGGTCGCCCAACGCGAGCGCCCGCTCCGCCAACCAGATGGAGGGACCCGCAAGCGGGAAGGGCGCCCCGCCGGCGCGGAGGTCCGCGATCGCCGCGGGCGGGCCCAGCACGGAACCCACGCGAAGCCCGGCGAGGCCCCACGCCTTTGAGAGCGTCCGTACGACGAGGACGTTGTCGCGCCGCAGCAGTTCCCGCGTCGGGTCGCGGTCGGCAAACTCGACGTAGGCGAGATCGACGAGCAGCGCCGCGTTCGCGGTCAGGCGGTCGGCGATGGCCAGGATCCGCTCGACCGGGGCCACGGTTCCCGTGGGATTGTGCGGCGAGATCACGGCGACCAGGCCCGTCCGTTCCCCGAGCCGGTCGAGGATCGGCCCGAGAGGAGCGGGGTCGTCAAGCGTGGGTACGGACCGCACCCGCCCGCCCGCGAGCGCCGCGAAAGCCGGGACCATCTCGAACGTGGGAGCCACGGTGATCATCTCCCGTCCGCCGTCGAGCCAGCGGCGGCACACGCGGTCGATCGCGTCATCCGCTCCCGCCGTGACCAGGACGCGGTCGCTTTCCAGGCCCAAGGCTTCGCCCAGGGACGCCTCCAGGCCGCCCGCCTCCGGATACCGCGTCAGCGCACTCGCCGGCACCTGCGAGAGGAGACGGACGAGTTCCGGCGCCGGGAACAGGCGCTCGTTGTGATCGAGCCGGAGCCGTTCGCCCGGTGGCGCGGCCACTGCCAGCCCGCTCATGCGACGATCTGTCCGGGCGTCGTCACGACGAGATCGGTGCCGCCTCGCGCCTTCACGCGCGGGATCAGGCCGGGAAGGGCTTCGCGCAGCACGGCGACCCGGATGGCGTAGCCCTCTTCGCCGTGCAGGCGCGACACCGTCGGCTTGCGCATGCAGGGGAGCACGGCCACGAGGCCGTCCAGCCGCGCCGCGTCCACGTTGACCTCAAGCATGACCCGCTGCCGGGCCTCCACGACCGACTTCAGCACGACGACCAGGTTCTCGATGCGCTCGCGGTGCGGCGGGTTCTCGAGCGCCCGCGGATTCGCGTAGAGGCGGGTCGATGAGGTCATGAGTTCGTCGACGATCTCGAGCCCGTTGGCGTCGAGCGTCGCGCCCGTCGCGGTGTTGTCGACGATGACGTCGGCGTCCTCCGGCGGAAACACCTCCGTCGCGCCGTACGACCGCACGAGCGTCGCGTCGAGTCCCCGATCTTCGATCCAGCGCGAGGAGAGCCGCGCGTACTCGGACGCGACCGTGAGGCGGCCGGCGGCGCGCAATCCCGTCCGGGCGATCTGCGTCGGAGCGGCCGCCACGACGCGCACGGGGTCGAGCCCCGTGTCCAGCAGCTCGACCAGCGATCCGTTGAGTTCCGACACCCAGTCGGCCCCCGCGAATCCCAGATCGCGAGATCCCGCATGCAGCATCTCCACGACGTTCTGCGGCTTGAGCAGCTTGGCGCCGAAACCGGGGACCGAGATGACGGGACGGTAGCGGCGCTCCCCGAGATCGACCCGCACCCCGGCGGCCGTCAGCAGTTCGAGTACGCCGGACTGCATCCGTCCCTTGGGCAGGGCGAGTCTTGTCGTCTTGTGGTTCATGTCCTGGGCTCGGGAGGCCGAGGCCGGAGGGGAGGGCAGCGACAAAAAAAGCCGGCCACCCCGGGCCGGCATCGATCGTTCGCAATCTGTGTTCAGGGTACAGCTAGACGATCACCGGCCTCCGCGCACGCGGTGGAAGTAATAATGGCCAAAAAACGGATGGGTGTTCGTCATGGGCGCGGAGGATCGCATCGCGCCGTTAGCTTGTCAAGCCGCCGACGCGGCGGGCTTCCGCAACGACCCGCCGAGACACTCCACCTCGACCCCGGGGAAACCATGACCGAACCTCCGCCCGCCAGCCCCCGGCCCCCCACGCCGGCGCGGAGCCGCGAGACACTCGCGCGCGTCGCGCCGTGGATCGAACGCACGCCGGTGAGGCGCTGGATTCCCGACCCCGGCATCGCTGCTCTGCCCGCGGGGGTCGAGCTCTTTCTCAAACTGGAACTCTTCCAGCGCACGGGTTCCTACAAGGTCCGGGGCGCGCTCAACAACGTCCTCCGCGCGGACGCGAAGACGCTGCGCCGAGGCGTTACGGCCGTGAGCGCCGGGAACCATGCCATCTCCGTGGCTTACGCCGCTCGGGCCGCCGGCACGAGCGCGAAGGTCGTCATGCTGTCCTCCGCCAACCCGGCCCGCGTCGCGCGCTGCCGGAACTTCGGGGCGGAGATCGAGTTCGCGGACGACGGGGCGAGCGGATTCGCGCTCATGGAGGAGATTGCCCGGGAAGAGGGTCGGCTGGCGCTCCATCCGTTCGAGGGGGAGGCGACGGTGTTCGGCACGTCGACCGTGGGTCTCGAGGTCGCGGGACAGCTTCCAGACCTCGAGGCGCTCGTCATCCCCATCGGGGGCGGAGGCCTGATCTCCGGCACGGCGAGCATCGTGAAACAGCTTGTGCCCGCGTGCAGGGTTTACGGCGTGGAGCCCGTCGGCGCCGACTCCATGCGGCGCAGCCTCGATGCGGGCGAGCCGGTGGCGCTCGACCGCATCGACACGATCGCGGACAGCCTCGGCGCCCCCCACGCGGCGCCGTACAGCTTCGGACTCGTGCAGCGCTACGTGGATGACGTGGTGCTCGTCGTCGACGACGCGATCCGCGCCGCCATGAAAGCATTGTTCCTCGACGCGAAGCTGGTCGCCGAACCCGCCTCCGCCGCTCCGCTGGCCGCCGCCTGCGGTCCCCTCCGGGAGAGGCTGGAAGGGCGGCGCGTCGGCCTCGTCCTCTCCGGCTCGAACATCGACCTGGACACGTTCGGGAAGCACATCCGGGCGGCCGACTGATCCGGGAACCTTTTTTCGACCCGGAGCGTCATAGTCGATGTGAAACGCAAGAGAGGCAGGAAAGGCAGGAGACGGATCTGGCGGAGGCTGGGCATCCTGGCCGGCGTCGTCGCAGCGGGCTGGCTCGCGTATCTCGGCTTCGAGGCGAAGGTCGTGCGCGACTTCGAATCGATCGATGCGGTCTCTCCGACGCGTGTCGTCGCTCGGCCTTTGGTCCTGCGTCCGGGCGACCGCGTGGAGCCGCGGCAGGTCGCAAGCCACCTGACGCGGGTCGGTTACCGCTCCGCTTCGAAGCGCACGCCCGACCGGGGAGAGTTCGCGTGGCGCGGCGGCGAACTGAGGCTGGGTCGCCGGGCGCTGCGCCTGGGCGGCTACATGGATCCCGGCGGGTTGGTGCGCGTCCGGTTCCGCGGCTATGCGGGCACGGGTCGGGTGACATCCATTCGGGACGCGGACGGGCAGGACCTCGCGACCCTCATCCTGGATCCCGAGGTCATCGGGACCGTGCCCGGCGAGCACGGCCGGGACCGCATCCCGGTAAGGCTCGATGAAGTCCCCGGCCACCTGATCGACGCCCTCCTCACCGTGGAGGATCGCCGCTTCCATGAACACGGCGCACTGGATCCCCGCCGCATCGCCGGCGCCATGCTCTCGAACCTGCGCCAGGGGCGGATCGCCGAAGGCGGCAGCACCCTCACCCAGCAGCTCGCGCGCACGCTCTTCCTCTCGACCGACCGCACGCTGCTGCGGAAAGTCCGCGAGGCGGCCATCGCCGTGGCCCTGGAGAGGCGGTTCTCGAAGCGGCGGCTCCTCGAAGCGTATGTGAACCACATCTACCTCGGGCAGGACCGAGGCGTGGCGATTCACGGCTTCGGCCGGGCGGCGCCGTTTTTCTTCGACCGGGACGTTTCCGAGTTGACGCTGGGGCAGTCCGCCATGCTGGTGGGGATCATTCGAGGTCCCAGCATGTACGCTCCGCACCGGCACCCGGAGCGCGCCCGGGCCCGGCGGGACGTGGTCCTGCGGCAGATGCACGCGCTCGGCCACATCGACGCGGACCGGCTGAACGCGGAACTCGAAACGCGCCTGACCCTCGCTGCTCCACGGGAGCGGAAGGCGGATGCCCGCTGGTACCTGGATTTCCTGCGGCGAGAGCTGGGGTCGGGAGCACGGCCGCTGGGTCTGAATGGCGCGGGCCTGACCGTCGTGTCGTCGCTGGAGCCGGAGTTGCAGCGAGCCGCGGAGCTGGCCGTGTCGGAGGGAATCCGCAGGCTTGAGCGGACCCGTACCCGCCTCGCGGAGCAGGCGGGGCCGCTCCAGGCGGCGCTTGTGGCCCTCGACCCGCGGAGCGGCGACATCCTGGCGATGGTCGGCGGACGCGCCTACGGCACGTCGCAGTTCAACCGCGCCGCGCACGCGCTGCGTCAGCCGGGGAGCGCCTTCAAGCCGATCGTGGCGCTGGCCGCGCTGGATCCGCGGGCGGACGCCCCCTTCACCCTGGCTTCAACGCTGCGGGACGAGCCGCTGGCGCTGGAGACGCCGGCGGGGATGTGGCGACCCTCGAACGCGGACCGCGAGTTCCTCGGACCCGTAAGACTGCGCGAGGCGCTCGAGGAGTCGCGCAACGTGCCGTTCGCCCGTCTGGGACTCGCCGTCGGTCCCGAGAGGATCGTGGAGACCGCGCAACGACTGGGTGTCGAGAGTCCTCTGGCGCCGTATCCGAGCCTCGCCCTCGGGGCCTCGGAGGTCACGCTCCTCGAGTTGACGGCGGCCTATGCCGTGCTGGCGGCGGAGGGAAGACGGGCGCCCCCGCGCGCCGCGCGCGCCGTGCTGGGTCGAGAGGGCGAGACCATCCGACCGGCCGAGCTTCGCCGGGAGGCCGTGATCAGCCCGGCGGAGGCGTACCTGGTGACGTCCGCTCTGCGCGGGGTGGTGGAGCGCGGCACCGGGAGCGGTGTGCGCGCGGCCGGGTACCGGGGCCCCCTCGCGGCGAAATCCGGCACCACGAACGGCTCGCGCGACGCGTGGTTCGTCGGCTACACGCCGGAACTGGCCATCGGCGTCTGGGTCGGCTTCGACGACGGGACACGCCTGGGCTTGTCCGGGTCGCGAGCCGCCCAGCCGATCTTCACGGATTTTCTCATCCGCGTCCTCGGAACCGGGGGCGGATCCGACTTCCGGTTTCCCGACGGCGTGGAATGGGTCGAGGTCGAGCCCCGGACCGGCCTGCGCGCCGGGTGGGGATGTCGGGGCCAGCCCGAACTCTTCCTCGCCGGCACGGCGCCCGAGGCTTCCTGCGGATATCCGATCCGGGGGTGGCGACGAGGAAGTCCGCGGCGTACGACGCCGAGGCGGTAAGCCGCCCCAGCAAGGCTTCCGGGCCTCGCGGGCCCCGATCTGCTAGTCGTGTCGGTGGTCGCGGCGCCCCTGGTGGAACACGACGTGAAGCAGCGAGCCCGCGACGAAGGCCTGGTAGAGTTCGATGGCGGCGTGCCCATCCGGGAGGATCTCGGTGCCCGCCGCAAACCCGATCGTCGTTGCCACGAGGATCGCTCCGACCCCCGCCGTGGCCACGCCGACGCCGTGCCGAGGCTCGAGCAACCACCAGATCAGCAGCCCCACGGCGACCCGATGCAGGATGACGGCGAGGGCGAAGGGAGCGTTCGCCGCGGCCGGTATCAGCGCGCCGCCCTCCAGGAGCGCGTGCACGGCCATCGAAAACACGCCCAGAAAGATGGCGAGGTCGTCCGTGTGCCGCGCCAGCGAACGGGAGATCTTCTCAATGACATAGAGGGCGCCTGCTCCCGACAGAACCGCGATGAGGGCCCCGATGTGGAGCTCGGGCCAGGAGTGCAGGAGGATCTGAAGGGCGATCAGCACCGGGAGGATCCACAGGACGGCCTTGTCGATGGCGCGAATCGTGCTCGGGCGACTGTGCAGCCAGACGTAGAGCAGGACTCCGGCAACCGGCGCCAGCAGCGCAGCGATGAACGATGCCATTCGGACTGCGTCCGTGATGTGTCGGGAGCGGCGGGGTTACGGAGTCAGCGGCTCTCGTAGACCGACGTGTTGCCCGCCGCGTCGAACGCGAGCACGTCGTAGGGATCGACGCGATCCCCGAACTCCATGCCCGGAGAGCCGATCGGCATCCCAGGCACCGCAAGCCCGCTCGCGGCGGGTTTCTCGGCGAGGAACCGGGCGATGACCTCGGCCGGGATATGGCCCTCGAACACGTAGTCGCCCACGAGCGCCGTGTGGCATGTCTGCATCCGGAGCGGTACGCCCGCGTCGAGCTTCACGCGGACCAGGGCCGCATCATCCATGTCGAGGACGTCGAGTTCGAACCCGGCTTCCCGCATGTGGTCCACCCAGATGGCGCAGCACCCGCAGGTGGGTGACTTGTAGACCGTGATCGTCGGCGTTTCCGCGATGGTCGCGGCCAACGTCGCATCGACCAGCGCCGTCGACGAAACCGCGGCCGTCGATGATGCCGCAGCCGCCGTGCGCCCGCTCTCCCCCGCCGCTTGCGGCGCGCACGCGGTGACGAGCAGCGCCACCCCGAAGAAGGCCGCTCCGACCCCCGCATTTCCGAACTTTCCGTTCAACATCACCGCTCCCGGTTCGATTCCTGCCGCTCCATCCCCCAAGTTATCCGCAAGAAGGCTGCCACGGTACCATTACGATACGATTCTGCGCGGCATCGCGCGGCGACCGCGCGCGGGGGTGCAGCGGGCGTGCAGCGGGGGTGCAGTTGCCCCGCGGGTGCGAGAGCCCCGCGCGTGGCGGCAACGGCTGGGGAGAGGCGAGGCTTGATGGAGAGACTGTCACAACTGTGGACCGAGGTGGTCGCCTTCACGGCTCCGCGCTGGCTGCCCAGCCTGATCGTCGTCGCGGTGGCCGGTCTCGTCTACCTCGTGGCGCTGATGGTCCTGGGCCGTGCCCAGAAGCACTGGGTAACGCGAACCGCGACGCAGCTCGACGATCTGGCCGTGCGGCTGCTGCGCCAGGCTCTTCTGCTGTCGAGCGGGGCGTGGGCAGTCTGGCGCCTGCTGGACACCTGGGCCCTGCCCATGGCGGCCCAGTGGGTCTATGCGATCTGGATCGGCGTCCTCTTCTTCCCGTTGAGCCGTTTCGTCGGGGATCTCCTGACCGCGCTCGAGACGGAAGTCGTCGCGCGCACGTCGACGCCGCTCGACAAGACGGCGCTCCCGATGATCAACAAGGCGATTCGCTTCGCGGTCATCGCCCTCGGTGTCGTCCTCGCGCTCGCGGAACTGGGCATCAACATCGCACCCCTGCTCGCCGGCGCCGGCGTCATGGGTCTCGCCCTGTCGCTCGCCGCCAAGGACACGCTCTCCAACGTGATCGCGGGCGTGCTGCTGATCGTCGATCGCCCCTTCCAGGTCGGGGACCGGATCGAACTGTGGACGGCGCCCAACGAGACGGGATCCTGGGGCGACGTGATCGAGATCGGACTCCGGGCCACGAAGATCCGGAATCCCGACAATCTCGTCATCGTCGTCCCGAACAGTCAGCTCATGCTGCGCGACATCGTCAACTACACGATGTCCGGCCAGGACATCCGGCTCCGGATCCCCTTCTCCGTCGCATACGAATCGGACATCGAGCGGGCGAAGTCGCTGCTGGTGGACATTGCCCTGGGCGTCGAGGGGGTCAAGGACGATCCCGCGCCGATCGTCATCGCCCGGAGCTTCGGTCCGTCCGAGGTCAACCTCCAACTGCGCGTCTGGGTCGTGGATGCGAGGGCGAGACGGCGCATCGCGGACGACATCAGCGAGGGGGCGCTCCGCGCCTTCGCGGAGGCCGGTGTGGAGATCCCCTACCCGAAGCGGGAACTCTTCATCCGGTCCGCGGATGGACCACAGGCGGACGGCGTCTGAGTTGCGACGCGCCGCGATGATGGGACGCCGGCCGCTCAGCACGGCCTCCGCGATACTGGCGGGGACGGTTCTCCCCGGCGGACTGGCGGGCGCCGGCCAGGATGCGTTCATCACGCCGCAGTCGGAGTTGTTCACCAACGTGACCGTGATCGACGGCCGCGGCGGGCCGCCCCGGCCTTCCTCGGCGGTCCTCGTGTGGGGCGGCCGAATACAGGACATCGGCGCCCAGGGCTCCGTGGCCGCCCCGGAAGGCACCGTCGTCGTGGACCTCTCGGGTTCCTACCTCCTCCCCGGGTTCATCGATGCGCACGCCTCGCCTCGAACCACGGAAGAGCTGCGCGCGCTGCTGGCCGCGGGGATCACCGGAGTGCGCGATGGAGCCATCTCGCTGGCCGCCTTCGAGGAGCGAGGCCGCGGAGGCTTCGGCGACGACCCCGTTCCTGTCGTCTACGTCGGCGGTCCCGTCCTCGATTCCGGGAGCGCGACGCCCGGCGTGGCGCTCGAATCGGAAGCCGCCGCCGTCGCGGAGGTGGCGCGGCAGGCCGCGGATGGGGCCGGCTTCGTCTCCGTCGCCTCCGGCGTGCCCCTGTCCTGGCTGGTGGGGATCGCGCGCGCCGCGCGCCGCGCGGAGGTGCCGCTGTGGGCCGACCGCCGGGATGGCGGCTGGCTGCTGGCCTTGCGTGCCGGCTCCGACGTCGCGGGTCCCCTGGTCTCCGGCGACCCCGAGCTGCTTCCGGAGAACGAGCGCGGACCCTTCGAGGCGCTTGTGGAGGCGGGGCAGGTCCCGGCCCAGGTCGCGTGGCTGGAGCGGCTGGAGCCGCAGGGGCCCGAGGTCGACCGTGCCGTCACGGCGCTCCTTTCGAGCGACTCGGCCCTCCTGCCACTGCTGGCGGGCGCGTCCGCCGCTCTCGACTGTCCGGCCGACGCCGCCACCTGCACGCCGCTCTCGAACGACGAACGGAGCGCGCTCGAGGCGGTCTGGCCCAAGGCCGAGGCGCTGGTCCGGACCTTCCACGGCCACGGGGTCCGCCTGCTCGTGGGGTCCGATGCTCCGCGCACCACTCCGTGGGGAGAGGGGTTCCACAGTGAGATGCAACTGCTCGTGGAGGCCGGCATCCCCGCTCTCGAAGTCCTCGGCATGGCCACGAGGAACGGCGCCATCGAGCTCGGCCAACTGCACGAGCGGGGGACGATCGAGATCGGGAAGCGCGCCGACTTCCTCGTCCTCGAGGCGAACCCCGCCGCCGATATCCGGAACGCGCGCCGGATCTCGTTCGTCGTGATCGACGGAGATGCGTGGACCTTCGACCGGGAGGGGGACTGGAGGCGCGTCCGCTTCAACTGACGGCACGCCCCTCCGGCTTCATCCGTTGCGGTAGCAGTACGCGTCCCGCCGGCGCGTCAGGTCCTCGATGACGGCCACCTTGAAGGTCTCCGCGCACTCCGAGCCGCCCAATTCCCGGCAGTATTCCGCGATATCCACGACCTCGGCGCCCAGCCAGGCGCTCCGGAAGGGCCGCGGAAAGCGTTCCCCGGGGGCCTGGATGTGATGGAGCCCGCCGCTGTAGGCGATGAACAGCCGACCGTCCGGCATCGCCCGGAGGATGTCCGCGATCCCGCCGCGGACGGTCATGGGATTCCCCTCAACATCCAGCCCCGTGCGGCGCATCATCCGCCCTTCCGGCAGGATGATGAGTACGGCCTCCGGATCCCGGACCTGCCGGAGCACTTCCTCCCACGTGTCATCCTTCTCGCGCGTCACTGGCACCACGTGCTTGGCGAAGAGCAGGAAGAGCCGGCCCAGTATCGGTCGAGCCGCGGTCTTGTCGGCGAGCGGTATGACACCGTGCGTCGCGAGTTGCCATAGCATGCGATTCGGCACCGCGGCGAGGAACACCGGTTCGAAGAGGCTCGTGTGGTTGAGCAGGGCGAGCACGCGCAGTCCGGACCAGGGATCGTCGGCTTCGCGGATCCACTCCAGCCGCACCCGGCAGAGCGCCTTCGCCGCGACCTTGATCGAAAAGAGAAGCAGAAAGACGATGTAGCTGCGCATCTTGCGCAGTGTGGTTCGGGAATCGCCGGGCGGTCAAGAGTTCCGGCGCTTCGGCCCGCTGCGGCCAAAGGTGGCATTGGCCCGGGCCGTGCCCCATCTTCGGGCGCCCGGCGGTATCTGCCCGGCGGTACGCATTCGGCGCTGCACGGCGCCCGTATTCAGGAGTTTCTTTCCATGAAAGCTCGACCGCTGTTCCTCGCGACCCTCTTCGCGGGTCTCTTCTCCACCCCCGTCCTCGCGCAGCGCGATTTCTCGGCCGTCCAGATCGAAGCGACGCACGTCGCCGGCAGCGTCTGGATGCTGGTGGGAAGCGGCGGCAACATCGGCGTGTCCTCGGGCCCGGACGGCGTCGTGATGGTCGACGACCAGTTCGCGCCGCTGGCGGACAAAATCCGCGACGCACTTCGGGAAGTGGGGCAATCGGAGGAAGCCGCGCAGCCACAGTTCATCATCAACACGCATTTCCATGGCGACCACACGGGCGGCAACGCCGAGTTCGGTGACGCCTCCACGATCGTCGCGCACACGAACGTGCGCGCGAGGCTCCAGGCGGGCGGATCGCCCGACGTGGCCCTGCCCGTCGTCACCTTCGACGACGCCCTCTCCATCCACTTCAACGGCGAGGAGATCCGGGCGTTCCACATCCCGCACGGACACACGGACGGGGATGCGCTCATCCACTTCACGGGCTCGAACGTCCTCCACATGGGCGACGACTACTTCTCCGGCCTCTTCCCCTTCGTCGACATCGGCAGTGGCGGGAGCGTGGAGGGACTCGAGCAAGCGGTGGCGCAGGTGCTCGACAATGTGCCGGCCGACATCCACATCATTCCGGGACACGGTCCGCTCTCCACCGTGGACGACCTGCGGACGTACCACCGCATGATCACCGAGACGATCGCGATGGTCCGCGGCAAGATCGAGGCGGGGATGAGCAGCGAAGAGATCCAGAGCGAGGGCGTCGCCGACGAGTGGGCGGACTGGAGTTGGCAGTTCATCTCGACGGAACGCTGGCTCGACACCGTGTACCGGAGCCTCTCCGGCGCGGCGGGTGCCGAGAACGTCGAACACGGCCACGGCCACCACTAAGCGAGCGACGACGCGATGAGCGACGACGGTAGCGGCTCCGCCAACGACCGCGGCTGGGTCGCGGACGGTTACAACGCGGGATACGCCGAGGGGCTGGTCGAACGGACCCTGCGCGACCGGGGCGTGATCCCGCCCCCGCTGGCGGGCTGGGATCCATCGGCCGGGGCGGTCGTGGAAGCGCCGCCGAGGGTGGTGGTTCCTCCTCCTCCCCCGCCCCCAGCCACGCCGGCCGAGGCGGAGGTCGTGGCGACGGAGGACCTGCGGCTCGCCGCCATCGCGGGGGCGCTCGTCGAGGACTACCGCGCCTACGGACATCTCGGGGCGCGCATCGATCCGCTCGGATCGGAGCCTCCGAGGCATCCGCTGCTCGAACCGGCGTATCACGGCATCCGCCGCGAAGAACTCGCGCGCGTACCGGCTTCCGCCGTCTGGCTCAAGCACCTGGGCGACAACGCGGCCGAAGTCGTGGACCGCCTGGAGGAGATCTACTGCGGCCCGATCGGCTACGAACTCGACCAGATGGAGAACCCGGCTCAGCGCGACTGGCTCGTGGACTACATCGAATCGCACCGCCACCGGCTCCTCATGAGCCGCGAGCGGGCGAAGGCGTGCCTCGAGTGGCTGACCCGCGTGGAGGGTCTCGAGACCTTCCTGCACCGCACCTACCTCGGGAAGAAGCGGTTCTCCGTCGAGGGGCTCGACATGCTCGTGCCCATGATGCGGGGGATCATCGGGAGCGCGGGGCGGCGCGGGGCGCGGCAGGTGTTCGTGGGGATGGCGCATCGCGGGCGCCTGAACGTGCTGGCCCACGTCATGGGGCTGTCCTACGAGTCGATCGTGGCCGAATTCGAGGAACAGGCCGCGCGCGGCATCATGACCGCGCTCCCGGAGCACGGATCCGGCGACGTCAAGTACCACGTCGGAGGCCGGTCGCAGGTCGCGGAGGACGACGTCCAACTGGACGTGCGGCTCGCCCCCAACCCGAGCCACCTCGAGCACGTGAACCCCGTCGTCCTCGGAATGGCCCGGGCCGCGCGCTTCAGCGGCGAGGCCTCCGACTCATCGGCCATACTCCCCATCCTCATCCACGGCGACGCCTCCTTCGCGGGGCAGGGCGTCGTGGCGGAAACGCTGAACCTGTGCCGGCTGCGGGCCTACGAGACGGGCGGCACGCTTCACATCATCACGAACAACCAGCTGGGCTTCACCACCCTGCCCGGCGACAGCCGCTCGACCCGGTACGCGAGCGACCTCGCGCTCGGCTTCCGGCTTCCCGTCGTGCACGTGAACGCGGACGACCCCGAGGCGTGCATGGCCGCGGCTCGGCTCGCCGTCGACTACCGGTTCGAGTTCGGGGAGGACCTGGTCATCGACCTCGTGGGCTACCGGCGCTACGGGCACAACGAGGGGGACGAACCCTCCTACACCCAGCCCATGATGTACGAGCGGATCGCCTCGCACCCGCGGGTGCGCGCGCAGTTTGCGGAAGTCGTCATCGAGCGCGGGCTGCTCTCCCGCGAAGAGACCGATGAGATGGTCGCGGACGTGGATGCGGAACTCGAGGCGGCCAGGGGGGCGATCGCCGCGCACAAGGAGGCGGACGCACAGACGGGAGCGGCCCCGGACCCGAAGCGTCTGCTGGACCCGGCGGAGCCGGCGCGGCCGACCGGCATTCCAGAGGCGCGGCTGCGGGACCTCAACGAGGCGATCCACCGCTGGCCCGACGACTTCAAGCCCTTCCACAAGCTCGGCCGACAGCTGGAACGCCGTCGCGCCGCGCTGGACGAAGGCATCGACTGGGGGCATGCCGAGTCGCTCGCGCTGGCGGGCCTGCTCACGGAGGGCGTCCCCGTGCGCCTCACCGGCGAGGACACCGAGCGCGGCACCTTCAGCCACCGCCACCTCGTGCTGCACGACGCGGAGGATGGACGCCCCCACACGCCCATGGCCCACCTCGAAGACGGGCAGGCGGCGTTCCGCATCGCGAACAGCCCCCTGTCCGAGATCGCCACCCTCGGCTTCGAGTACGGTTTCTCCACGATCGCCGCCAACGCGCTCGTCATGTGGGAGGCCCAGTTCGGCGATTTCGCCAACGTCGGGCAGGCGATCATCGACCAGTTCATCGTCTCGGGCCGCACGAAGTGGGGCCTGGAGTCGCGGCTCGTCCTGCTCCTTCCCCACGGCTACGAGGGCCAGGGCCCGGAGCACTCGAGCGCCCGGCTGGAGCGTTTCCTGCAACTCGCCGCCGAAGGCAACATCCGCGTCGTGAACTGCACCACGCCCGCGCAGTACTTCCACGCCCTGCGCTGGCAGGCGCTGCGCGCAACGTGTCGCCCCCTGATCGTGATGACGCCGAAGAGCCTGCTGCGCCATCCCCGTGCCCGCTCCACGATCGCCGACCTCACCGGGGCCGCCTTCCGCCCCGTGCTCCCGGACCCGGATTTCCGGGCCGACCCTTCGAACGTGAGCCGGGTCCTCGTGTGCAGCGGAAAGGTCTACTTCGACCTGCTGGCGGAGGCTCCCCCCGCCCACAACATCCCGATCCTGCGCGTCGAACAGCCCTATCCCTTCCCGGCGGAGGAGCTGGCCGCGGCCCTGGCCCCCTATCCCCGCGAGGCGGAGATCTGCTGGGTACAGGAGGAGCCGGAGAACATGGGCGCCTGGACGTTCATGCGCCCGCACCTGCGCGAACTCATCGGCCGCGAGCCCGTCTACATCGGCCGCCCCGAACGCGCGAGCCCCGCGGAGGGCTACTTCGGCAAGCACGTCCGGCACCAGCGCCGCCTCCTCCGCGCCGCCCTGCGCCTGGACTGAAGACGGGTTCTGCGCCCGGACCCCCGTAGCCGGAGAGCGACATGAGGCTCGTCACCTCCGGCCGGGTGTCACATTTTCACCCGCCGCATGTGTCACATTTTCGGCCGCCATTGACAACGCGTGAACCGCTGATCCCCGACCGAGTCCTCAGGCGCTTCTTGGCACCGTCCGCAATCCCTGCGGCCGCCTTGATGTGACTCTTCCTTCCCTCACGACTCGGCGGGTGCGAGTAACGGGATGACTCGCCGCCCGTGCTGCCGGTAGATGTGGAAGTCGGAATCGAGCGTCATGACGGAAGCGTGCTCCGTCGACTCGACGATCCTCACGAGGCACGCGTCGGCGAACGACATTGGAACGTCCGCGTACCGTCGCATCAGTCGGCCTACGGCCGTCGCGTCGGCGGTGGCATCAAACAGCGGTGCGATGCGCAGCATGCCCTGCTCCACGAGTTGCACGGGCAAGCTTGGGTCGGCGCCCAGGCGCCGGAGGATGAACGACGTCTCCGAAAGCACGGCTTCGCAGGTAAGCAGCGGCGCCCTCAGAGTGTCGAACTGACGCCGAGCCCAATCGTGCCGTGCCTCGCTGCGGTCGAACAGAGCGACGATGGGGCCAGTGTCAACGACGACGGTCGGCGGCAACGTAGTCGGCGTCGACGAGCATGGCCTCTTCGAGCAGGAGCGGATCCGTCGCCGCATCGGAACGACCGCTATCGAAGCACCCGGCGAGATCCCCGGCAAGTTCGAGGCAACTCGGCGACTCGGAGTCGGAGGCGCGACCGAGTGCTTCGTCGAGGATCTCGCGCACCAGAGCGGAGCGGCTGACGTTGCGTCGCCGCGCCTCTCTGGTCAGCGCTGCATCCATCGCAACCGGTAGCTTCAGGGAGAATGGGTTCATGACGAGACGGTAATACGATCTGCAACAGATCGCAATACCAAGAGGAGAAAGCTCAACCTTTCGGGCGTACACCCGTCAACTGCAGGAGGAGGCGGTCAGCGGATGCGGGTCTGGATCGTCCGCTTCATGTCCGAGAGTTCGGAGACCACCTTCTGGTGGAGGACGCCGAGGGCCTGGCTGTTGCCGTCTTCCTCGGAATCGGAAAGCTCCTCGAGGCGCGTCTTCGCGCCGTCGTACTTGCGCTCCAGCCGGTCGATCATGGCCATGATCTGAACCTTTCGGCCGGCGCGGGCCTCGCGGAGCTTCACCCTCAGCTCCTCGGCCCCCTCGCGGTACTTCTCGACCGTCGCGGTCGTTCGCTGCAGCAACTGCTCGTAGTTGTCGGAAAGCTCCATCCAAACCGCCTCGGTCAAGAACTTCGCGGCACGAAGCCACGCCACATCGGCAGGGCCCGAGCCGTCACGTCATACGGCCAGCATTTGAAAATAGAGGCCGGAGGCCGCCCGGGGCACCCCTTGCGTCGGCGAGGAGAAATCGGCGGACGCCTACGGGCCGCGGCCGGGACTCCCCAGCGCGATCGTCTCGCGCATCGGAACCTTCGGGAAGGTCGTCGAATAGGCGCCGTACGCGAGGGCGAACAGGCCGACGAACCCGATGGAGATCATCGCTTCCGGCACGCCGAGCGGCAGTCCCTCTCCGTGCCAGATCGACGGTGCCACCATGTTCCAGCGCTCGACCCAGAAACCGATCAGAATCAGCAGCCCGACGAACGCGAGCCAGCGCGAACTCATCTTCGGGCTCCGCCCCAGGAGGAAGGGGAAGGGGAGGGCGAAGATGAGCACCATCTGGAGCCAGAACATGCGCCCGAAGCCGCCCGTCGAGCGCGGCATGAAGAAGTTCGTCTCGCGCGGGATGTTGCCGTACCAGATCACGAGATACTGGGCGAACCAGAGGTAGGTCCAGAACGCCACGAAGGCGAACGTCAGCTTCCCGAGATCGTGGAAGTCGTACTTGCCCCACAGCCGGATCCCGTCGGACCGCCCGTTGAAGCGGTGGGCCATCACGGCGACGAGGGCGAGCATGCCGAGCCAGCCGCCGATGAAGTAGTACGGCCCCCACACCATGCTCATGAAGCCCGGCGTGAGCGACATTCCGAAATCGAACGACAGGAGCGAGAAGATGACGGCCCAGCTCAGGATCAGTACGGCGGACAGCCGTCCGATGCGGCTCCGGCAGCGCTCGACCTCCACGTCGTCCCCGCGCCAGCCCCGGGCGAAGAGGGACACGACCGCCTTGCGCCAGCCCCGGCTCTCCGCGGCGACCAGCGGCGCGTCGGCCCGGATCGAGTAGAAGAGCCACACGAAGCCGAGCAGATAGAGCACCGCGAGCAGGATCCCGTTCCGCATGAAGACGCCCTCGAGCGTCAGCCAGTCGCGGTTCAGGTGCGATGTTTCCACCGGCCCGATCCAGGGGAAGACGTGTTCGGCGCCCAGCCGGAGCGCGAAGAAGAGGGCGAAGGAGATGGGGAGGAAGGCGCCCGCGGCCTCGGCCAGCCGGCGGAAACTCTTGCCCCAGTGCCCCTTCGCGACCTGGAGGACGGCCCCGAAGACGACGCCCGCCATCGAGATCGCGGTCCAGAAGAGGAAGTTGGACCACACGCTCATCCAGGCGCGCTGCGCGTCGCCGCCGACCGTCGTTGCAAAGCCGACGGCCCCGATCGCGACCGCCGCCAGCCACACCGCCAGCCACACCGTCGGGATGCGGCCGCTGATCGTCTTCAGCGCCTCGCCCGTGGTGAGCGCCGGACGGTCGCCGCCGCCGCTCACAGGCCTCCTCCCGTCGGGGGAACTTCGCCCGCCTCGGACTCCGCCGCCGCTTCGGCCGCCGCCGCCTCAGCCGCCGCCGCTTCCTCGGCCATCGCCTCGGCCTGCAGTTGCCGCACGTACGCGACCAGGTACCAGCGGTCCATGGCCGGGATGCGCCGGTAGGGCGGCATCAGCCCGCGTCCGTTCCCGATCATCCCCCAGATGTAGCCGTCCGTGTATCCGCGCGTGAGTTCGCCCCGGATGTTGAGGAGCGGGATGTCCGGGATCCGGTTCTGCCCCACCACGGAGCCGTCCCCCGCGCCCGTCACGCCGTGACAGACGGTGCAGAACTGGCTGTACAGTTCCGCCCCGCGGGCGAGGTCGGCCTCGGTGCCGGAGATCGGGCTGACCAGCATCGTGTCGGCCGCCATCAGGTCGTACGTGCGCTCGCCGTCGATCGGCATCGTGCCGGGCACCGGCAGCCGCGCCCGCTCCTCGTAGGCCTCCAGCGAGGGCTGCCAGGACATCGTGTTGAAGAACGGGGTCCGCTGATCCAGGTGCTTGATCTGGTCGTCGCAACCGCCCAGCGCGAAGGCGGCGAGGACCACGGTCGCGGCGGCCCGGGCGGTCATCCCTGCACCTCCACGTCCACCGCGGCCGTCTCCCGCACCAGCGCCTCGGCGGCGGCGTGCCCCTCGCCGTTGACCGGGACGAAGATGCCCCAGCGGTCGACCGAGAAGGAGGTCCGATACGCCGGGTCGAGGTTGATCACCGGCCGCTTCGTGTGCACGAGCAGGGCGACCAGCCCGAAGATCCCCGTGAGCAGCACGGTGAGTTCGAACATGAACACGACGAACGGGGGCAGCGATACGAGCGGCTTGCCCTGCGTGACGAGCGGATACGCCAGCGACGTGCCCGCCGTGAGCAGCACCCCGAGCGTACACCCGGTGATCGCGCCCGTCAGCGCCCACACGCGCACCGGCGAGGAGTGGATGTCCATCGCCTCCTCGATCTCCGGCGACGGAATCGGCGAGAAGACCTCGATGTCCCGGTGTCCCGCCTCCCGCAGCCGCGCGATGGCGTCGAGCGTGCCGTGCAGCGAGTCGTACTGCCCGAGGACGCCGCTACTCATGGCCATCCCCGTCGTCTCCGTGTTCAGCGTGCGCGTGCTCGTGCGCGAGGTGTTCCTTCACCTCGGCGATCGAGATCACCGGCAGGCTGCGCGAGAAGAGCAGGAACCAGAAGAAGAACCAGCAGAAGCTGCCGACGAGAATCGACATCTCCACCCAACTCGGCGTGTACAGGCCCCAGCCGCCCGGCTCGTACTCGTGCGCGAGCGACGTGACGATGATCACGAACCGCTCGTACCACATCCCGATGTTGACGAAGATCGTGAGCGCGAACAGCGCCGGCAGGCTGGTGCGGACCTTCTTGAACCACAGCGCCTGCGGCACGACCACGTTGCAGAACACCATCACCCAGAACGGGAGCGCGTAGGCCCCCAGCGCCCGCCAGCGGAAGCTCTCGATCTCGATCGGGTCCGCCGAGTAGTAGGCGAGGAAGAACTCCGTCCCGTACGAGAAGCCCACGATGAGCGACGTGAGGAGAACCAGCTTCGCCATGTTCTCGAAGTGGTTCTCGGTGATGTACGCCTCGAGCCCGAACGCCCACCGCAGCGGGATCATGATCGTGATCACGAGGGCGACCCCGCTGAAGATCGCCCCGGCCACGAAGTACGGGGCGAAGATCGTCGAGTGCCACCCCGGCACGATCGAGAGGGCGAAGTCCCACGAAACCACGGAGTGCACCGACAGCACCAGCGGCGTCGCGATCCCCGCCATGTAGAGGTAGATGCGGCGGTAGTGCCGCCACTCGCTCACCGTCCCCTGCCACCCGAGCGAGAACGCGCCGTAGATCTTGTACATCCAGCCCTTGGCCCGGTCGCGCAGGATCGCGAAATCGGGGATGAGGCCGGTGTACCAGAAGAGCGCGGAGATCGTGAGGTACGTCGACACCGCGAACACGTCCATCACGAGCGGCGACCGGAAGTCCGGCCAGATCTGCCGCTGCGACGGGTACGGCATCAGGTAGTAGAAGTACCAGACGCGACCCAGGTGGATGAGGGGGAAGAGCCCCGCCGTCATCACCGCGAAGATCGTCATCGCCTCCGCGGTCCGGTTGATCGTCGTGCGCCAGCCGGAGCGGAAGAGGTAGAGGATCGCCGAGATCAGCGTTCCCGAGTGGGCGATCCCGACCCAGAAGACGAAGGTCGTGATGTACACGCCCCAGAAGACGGGGTGGGTGATGCCCGCGACGCCGATGCCGGCCCCGATCTGGTAGAACCAGGCCCCGAACATGAGGGCGAGACCCGCGGCCGCGACCCCGAGCACGAGGTAGAAGCGCTTCTCGGGCATCGAGATGGGCCGCGTGATGTCGCGGTTCGCCTCGGCCAGCGTCGGGGTGGCGGGCACCTTCGCCTCCGCGGTCGCCATCAGTGCGCCTCTTCGTCTTCGCCGTGCCCGCCCGCGGGCATGTGCCGGTGCGTGACGTCCTCGAGGTAGGTGATCGCGGGACGCACCCCGAGTTCACCGAGCGCGTGGTAGCCGCGGGCGCTCTTCGCCTTGCGGGAGACCTCGCTCCCCGGATCCTTGAGGTTGCCGAAGGTGATCGCGTTCGACGGGCAGCTGGCCTGGCAGGCCGTCATCACCTCGCCGTCCCGCACCGTCCGCCCCTCCTCCTTCGCGTCGATCTTCGCCTTGTTGATCCGGTGCACGCACATCGTGCACTTCTCCATCACCCCCACCTCGCGAACCGTGATGTCCGGGTTGAGCTGGAGGTTCAGCGGCCACGCGAAGGCGCCCCCGTCGCCGCGGCCGCGCGCGTCGTGGTTGAACCAGTTGAAGCGCCGGACCTTGTAGGGGCAGTTGTTCGCGCAGTACCGCGTGCCGACGCAGCGGTTGTAGACCTGGACGTTGAGCCCCTCCGGGCTGTGGTACGTCGCGTAGACCGGGCACACCGGCTCGCACGGCGCGTCGCCGCAGTGCTGGCACAGCATCGGCTGTTGCACCGTCTGGAATCCGCCGTCCTCCGCCTCCTCCTCGAAGCGGTGGATCCGCATCCACGACATCTCGCGCCGCAGGGCGGCCTGCTCCTCGCCCACGGTGGGGATGTTGTTCTCCGAGTAGCAGGAGGTGACGCAGGCGCCGCAGCCGGTGCAGGCGTTGAGGTCGATGGTCATGCCCCAGCGGTACGGGCTGTTCGGGTCGGAGTCCCACGCGGCCTCGACCAGCTCGACGAGGTCGATCTCGTGCGCCTCGACCTCGTGCAGCGCGTCCTCGACGTTCATGGCGTGGACGATTTCCCGGTCCTGGTCGTCGGTGGAGCCCTGCGTGACGACGAGTCGGGCCGTCTCCCCGGTCGCCTCGACCGTGACCGCCGTGCCGGCGTACGCCAGCGCGCCGGAGCCGGGGTCCGCGTTCGCCGCCAGGAGGTCCAGCGGGTTCACGCCGCGGTTGCGCGCGTAGCGGCCGTACTCCGTGTGTCCCTGTCCGAGCGGGATCGCGACCGTATCCGGGCGGATGCCGCGGTAGACGTAGACCGGCGCCTCGATGGCGCCCTGGGCCGACTCGACGCGGACGACGTCTCCGCGCTCCACGCCGAGTTCGTCCGCCATGTCCGGGTGCATCTCCACCCACGAGTTCCACACGACCTTCGTGATCGCGTCGGGCTGTTCCTGCATCCAGGAGCGGTTCGCGCCCCGGCCATCGTAGAACTGGGCCGTCGGGTACACGACGAGTTGCGTGCCGTCGGGCGCCTGCGGGGCCGCAAAGCCGTCAACGCCGCCCGCGGGCGCTGGATCCGCACCGGAGTCCGCGCCGGACCCTTCGCCTTCGTCGCCCGCCCACGCCGCCGCCGAGGCGCCGCCGCGCCGCAGCGCGTCGAGCCACGCGTCGTCGCCGCCGAGCCGCTCGGTCCAGGTGCTCCGCAGCACGGTCGCGTAGTCCGCCCCGCCGAACGCGGCGCCCTGTCCCGCCGCGTTCGCGACGTCCAGCAGCAGGTCCTCGCGCTGCCGCGTGTCGAACACCGGGTGCATGAGGGGCTGCCCGAGCGCCATCGCGCCGTCCGCGAGGTCCGCATCGCACCACGACTCGAGCGCGTGGTGGCAGGGGAGCACCCAGCCGCAGGCCGACGCCGTCTCGTCGAGGTGCGGCGTGATCGCGACGGTGTTCGCCACGTTAGCGAGCGCCTCGCCGAACCCCGCGGCGGCGGGCAGCGCGTAGGCCGGATTGCACCCGGACACGATGAGCGTGCGTACCTGGCCCGCCCGCATGCGCCCCATCAGCGCCTGCATGTCCACGAAGCTCGCCGTCGTACCTTCGGGTGCGCCGCCCCCCGGGAAGACCCGGGTACCCACGGCTCCCAGCACCTCGTTGAGTGCGGCGACCGCCTGGTGCGCCTGCCGCGCGGCGGCGCCCTGCGACTCGATCCCAGGCGGAATCGCGACCGCGTTCTCCGCGGCGGCCAATTCCTCGCCGAGCGCACGGATCGCGTCTGCGGAAATCCCCGCGGCGTCCGCGACGGCCTCCGGCGACACAGCGGACACTCCGGCCGGAAGCGTGACGCCCCGCGCCGCCGCAACGACGCCGGCCACGGCCAGCGCCACGGCGCCCTCGGTCCCCGCCCGCGCTTCGATCCACTCGTCCGCGTTGGCGCCCGTCAGGGACAGGCGCGGGCCGACGAACGTGAACTTCGCGTGGTGGTGGGCGTCGATGTCCCGCGCCGCCGCGAAACCCGCAGACATCTGCGTCGGGGCGAGCCATGTGCCGAGGAAATCCGCGCCGAAACAGGCGACCCGGTCCGCCGAGGAGAGGTCGAAGCGCGGCATGCCCGCGCCGCCGCTCACGTCCGCGGTCCCGCCCGCCAGCGCCTGGTTCGAGAACGGCTCCCAAGCGATGTGTTCGACCCCCATCACGCGGGCCCACTCCGCGATGAAGCGGCCCGTCGTGCCCGTCACCCGGCCGGTGAGGAGCACCGCGCCGCCGACGCGCACCGCGTTGGTCAGCGCCGCCGTCGCGTCGTCCCAGTTCGCGAACTGGAAGGGAGGCGCCCCCTCCTCCGTGGACGGATTGCGCTGGATCGGCTGGCTCACGCGATCCGGATCGTAGAGGTCCTGCAGCGTCGAGTGCGTGAGCGACGAAAGGCCGTTCGTGCCTCCGCCGAACCGATCGTTGGGGCTCAGGCCGAGGACCCGGCCGTCGCGCACCTGCGCATGGACGGCGACCGGTTCCGGCCCCGCATCCGGCAGCACCGTCGCGTAGGTGTCGGAAACGCCCGGCGTGATCCCCTCTTCCTCGACGAGACTGGGGATGAGCTTGTCCCCGAAGTCCGGCGGACCGCACGCCGCCAGCGTCGCCGCCCCGGCCCCGGAAGTCCCCAGCACCTTCAGGAAGCGACGCCGGGAGGTCCCCGTGCCGTTCGCGCCATTCGCCGCGGCGCCGTTCAGGGCGTCGCCTTCAGGCGCGGCGCCACCCGAGCAGCTCCCCGCGCAGCCGCAGCCGCCGTTGCCCCCGTTCAGTAGTGACATGCCGCGCAATCCGTGGGGGCCCGGGTCCGGCCGTAGTCCGTGTCGATGTCCCGCGGGTAGAACCCTTCCGGCTGACGAGGCCCCGGGGCCTGTGGCGGCGGGTTGTCCCGCGCCAGCGTGTGGTCGGTCGCGACATCGCCGTCGAAGGGAGACTGCCGGTGGCACTCGAGGCACCAGCCCATCGTGAGCGGCGCCCACTGGTAGACCCGGTCCATCTCCTCGACCGGGCCGTGGCAGTCCTGGCACTCGAGGTTCCGCACGTGGGCCTTGTGGCTGAACTGCACGAACTCGGGCAGCTTGTACACCCACTCCCACTCGATCGGCTCGCCCCGCGCTTCGTACTGACGCAGCTCCTCGACCGGCGGCAGCCCCGTGCCCGCGATGCGGTGGCATCCCATGCACACCTCGAGCGACGGAACGACCCCCGACACCGACCGCTCCGTCCCCACATGGCAGTACATGCAGTCGATCTGGAGGTCGGTGACGTGGAACCGGTGGTTGAACGGGATCGGCTGCTCGGGTCCGCGGCTCGCGTTCTCGTGATCGTAGATCGCGCGCCACTGCGCGGGCATCGTCGCGAGATCCTGCTCCTCGGCGAACTGGAGCGCCGCGGCGGCCGTCTCGCCCTCGCCCACGGCCTGCGGATCCGCGCTCTCCTGGACGTGCAGGAAGGAGGACGGATCGAGGCTCGCGACCGCGAGCTCGAGTTCGCCGGTTGAGGGCCGGTACAGCGCCAGGGCGGTGGCGCCGAGGGCCGCGGCGAGGACGCCCGCGGCCGCGCGAGAGCTTATCTTCATCCGCCTCTCTGAGGGGGAATCGACGATGTGAGTCGCCCGGCAGCCTCCGCCGGCGGAAGCCCGGGTCGCGAACAAGGTAAACCCCGCTCCGGTGGATGCAACCGTCGCCGCGAACCGCCCATCCGGCGCCCGCCGAGGTTGACCGATTCGGCCCGCTCCTTTAGCATATGTCCGTCCGAGCGGGCTCCCACCCGGGGCCCGCTCGTCGTGTCTTTCGGAGGGGCCTTAGCTCAGATGGCTAGAGCGCTACGTTGACATCGTAGAGGTCACTGGTTCGAGTCCAGTAGGCCCCATCGAAACGCCGTTGCAGGGGGCTGTAGCTCAGTCTGGTTAGAGTGCCGGTCTGTCACACCGGAGGTCGCGGGTTCAAATCCCGTCAGCCCCGTTCAGAGAGAGTTCGAGAGAGTGTCCGAGCGAGGGGCCGTAGCTCAGTTTGGGAGAGCGCTTGAATCGCACTCAAGAGGTCGCGGGTTCAAATCCCGCCGGCTCCACTCCCCGTCGCCGTCCACCCCCGCAGCCCCGGCAAGCCTTCTCGCCAGGGCCGCCCCGGGTAGCGGCCGACGGCTCGCCACCGTAGCTCAGGGGTAGAGCACCGCATTCGTAATGCGGCGGTCGTCGGTTCAAATCCGACCGGTGGCTCTTGCGGCAGCACCCCTCCGCCGCCGGCCGGCAAGCTGGAGGCCCTGGAGGGAGCTTGGAGGGAGAGGAAGCAGCACACGCGGGTGTAGCTCAGTTGGTAGAGCGCAACCTTGCCAAGGTTGAGGTCGCCGGTTCGAATCCGGTCACCCGCTTCTTCGCCGCCGGCTCGCGCGCGAGCCCGGCCCCCGCGCCCACCGCGCGGTCCGCAGTACCCCTCGGGGCGTGGCTCAGTCCGGTAGAGCGCTGCGTTCGGGACGCAGAGGTCCCCGGTTCAAATCCGGGCGCCCCGACTAAATTCCCTGGGCAACCAAGATCGGCGTACTGTTCCGTACGCCCGGTCTGCCAAGTCGCCCCCCGAGATTACGCGGGCCGCCGAAGGCGGTCGTAGCGAAATCCGGGCGCCCCGACTAAATTCCCTGGGCAACCAAGATCGGCGTACTGTTCCGTACGCCCGGTCTGCCAAGTCGCCCCCCGAGATTACGCGGGCCGCCGAAGGCGGTCGTAGCGAAATCCGGGCGCCCCGGCCCGGTCAACATGCGGCAGTCGCATGCTCACGCGTCGGCCGCGCCAGCGGCCACGGATCCACATGCCGCGTCCGTCCATTTCAGCGGGCTTCCTAACGTCACCGCACGCCCGGAGGGATGTTCATGGACGCGAGATCCTGAGCCACCCAACCACAAGCTTCGAGTTGCCCGTCGATCTTCACACCGGCTCGATGTTCAGGTACGGTCACCCGCGTAGACCAACTCTCATGTACTCGTTGGAGTTCGACTTGATCACGTCCAACCCGGGACGCACCGCCGAGCGGATCACGAACCTCGAGGCATACGTTCGCCGCAATCTGCTCGCTGCCGAGCGCTTCATCTGCAGACACCACCGGGACTGCCGTGGCAGCGCATCCCCGTATTTCTACGAGGGCCAGATGAGCCACGTCGGCAAGCATTATGACCTCTTGGTAGACGGTCAGGAACTGCGGATCGTCGTGGTTGGACAGGAGTACGGACAGAAATGCACTCGGGTCAACCTCGTTGCCCGCACGGCCATGATCGATGGATCGGCCAGCGAGGGCTTTCAGGGTCGGAATCCCCACATGCGTGGTACCACCTCGATCCTGCGACTGCTGCTCGGCGGAGAACCCGGTACCGACGTTGAGGAAGAACGGCTCTTTGGGGACGGCGCGGCGAGCGCCCACATCTTCGATGGTTTCGCCCTCGTCAACGCTCTTCTCTGCTCAGCCGTAGACAAGCCGCCGGAGGGCTGTAGGGCGGGGCGGGGCGCTTCGAGTCCCCTGATGCGGCGGAACTGCGCTCGACACTTCCTCCGGACCCTGGAAATCCTTGAACCGACCATCATCGTTGCTGAGGGTCAGGGGGTTCGAAGCTGGATCGGTGGTCCGCTCGGACTTGGGCCGGAGCCGCCCGCCTGCTACAAGGGAGCCGCGATTCCCGAAATCGCTCGAATTGACGGAAAGCAAGTAGACATCTTGACCTTCATTCATCCATCGGCACCCGGCAAACCCGCCTGGTGGGGAAACTCCGTCAACTCACGGTACTTGAAAGACTTCGTCGAGCCTACGATCGCCAGATGGCGAAACCGTTGGATGAGGTCCCATTGATAGCATTCCAGCATTGCTCCAAGACCCCTAAGAGGACATCAGAATGAGTGCGTACCGCGATTACGTAAGCGACTTTCCTCAGAGATGTTCCGTACTTCTCAGGCGACTTCGTTTCCCGGCGCGTGGTATGCGTCTGGAGGTGACGCACCTTCTCTCGATCACGACGGTCGGCTTGATCGTTCCGCACGAGCGACTCAAGCGACTCAACGAGGAGAGCCAGGCCCCGCATCCGTCGGGGGATCGCCACCGCTACAAGGAGGCGGCTTCGGAGTACAACAGACTCCTCGAGGAAGCCTTCCTGTCGTCTCCACTCTGGCCCGACGGGAAAGCGACGTGGCGGAAGGGCAAGGTCAAAGATGTTGGAGCGCAAGCACCGAACTTCGATCAGGCGTTCGCAGGCGCCGAGCCCATGCTACCCAACGTCAGGGCAGGAACTGTGGTCAACATCATGCGCAACGCCTTGGCACACGGAAACATCGTGACCGGGGGCCGGGACATCAACGACATCATGTTCCTGTCCAGGGATACCCCCCCTTCGTACCGCTTCGTCGCCGTTGAGCCGGAAGACCTCCACGAATTCATGATGAACTACTTCGAGTTTCTCGGCCGCCTGGATCTGGGCAGCGGAAAGCTGGTCGGTGGAGCCCCCGAAGCTGCCTAGGATCGGCTTCTATCCCGCCTGCGGAGGTCGCGATGTGCAGCCGTCCGCAGCGATTCTCGCGCCTCTTGTCGACCGGATCCTGTACTGCGATATCAACGAACACCTGGTCCCCTACTGGAACCGGCTGAAGCGCACCCTTCCGCTGGCCCCCGAGGTCGAGTTCAAGTGCTGCGACGCGCGCGCTGCGCTTGTGGGCGTGCCGCGGATCAGCGTCGCGTTTCACCGAGGGGACAGCCAAGGCGAAGGTGGGAGCGCGCTCAGTATCTTCAGGGGTCGCTTGGCGGGGATGATCCTAAACCGGTTCCCCCCAGAGGGCGGGCTCTACATAACGGACGGCTCGAACCTCTGGCCGAAGCAGTTCAAGCGGCTCCAGCGCGCCGGCGGAGTGCCGATTCATCTGGCGGACGGGATCGCGGCGATCGGTGAACTCGGCTACGAGCAGCTAACCCGCGCCAGCGGAGTGACGACTCATCGCTGGCGGCTCCGCCCTGCTCCGGACCAGACCCTTCTCGAGTCGCACGGACTCTGGATCATCACCGCAACCAGGGAAGGCTAGCTTAGGGTTCTGGGGGGGGCCGGCTGACCCCTACTCCGGGCCGGGCTCCCCGTCGTCGTCGGGGCGGGGCGGTTGCCGCGTCTTCACCCACGAAGCGATCAACGCAATGACCCCGTTCCCGAAAGCGGCCATCACGCTCACGGTTCAGACCGGCTTGGCATTCCCATCGGTTGAAGCCGAAGGGCATTCGCACGCGGAGACGCGTCGCACTATCCGTCGTTCGACGAGAATGCCTACGCGACATGAGCTTTCGGATTCACATGTCGTTGTGATCGTTCAGCTTACG
>NZ_CANPWG010000034.1 GCF_947581915.1 Candidatus Palauibacter scopulicola | reverse complement strand
ACTGGTGAAAACACGCCGGTAAAGCTCTGCCATGAAGCGATTTACGGACGAGAACTAGCTAGCACGCGTCCACCGCGTCGACCACCCACAGGCAGTGATCCTCCCCCAGAGTTTCGCACCGCGGGTGTGAGACATCGCTCTCCACTGCCCGAAACGTCCGGAACGACTCGTCGATGATCCCGGACAGGATCTCGCAGCCGCGCCCGTCCTTGGCCGCTGTGGCCAGCAGGGGGAGGCCGCGCCGGATCACGAGCCCGTTCAACCCCTTCGCCATCCGGATCTCCGAGGAGGGACTGAGGCGGCGGGCGATCTTCTTCGCTCGCCCCCAGGCAAGGATCCGCCGGAGACCGAGGGGGATCAGCCGCCACCCGAAGCGCAGCATCACGCGCCCGCCGGGGCCGAAGGCCTCACGCGTGATCCGGCGTCCCGTGGAGGCGAAGATCTCCGGAGCATCGACCCGCCGCGCGACGAGTTCGAACAGGTTCGCCACCTCGGTCGCGGGCACATCCCCGCCATCCTCCTCGTAACGGCGAATCTGCTTGAGCACGACACTCGACAGCCCGAGTCGGCGGCGGAGGTTCAGGGAGAGGTCCACTTCCTCGAGTTCCCGCGGATCTTCGGGCGTGTCGAGGTCTCTGAGGGTCAGCAGAAGGGCGAGCGGAATACGAACGGGGATCTCGCCCTCGAGCTCCCCGTCTTGTGCGCGCGGAGAATCAACCGGCATCATGGGTCGCAAGGCTACGGCGGTACTTCCGGGCCTGCAAGCGGCGCCGGACGCCGGAGCCCCCCTTTATGGGAGGCGTCATGAATGCACCCGTCTCGAAGGAAACCACTCACGCCGTGCTCCGGGTCACCGCCGGCCTCATGTTGTGGCAGCACGGAGCCCAGAAGCTGCTCGGCTGGTTCGGAAGGGAAGCCGTCGGCAACTGGTTTTCCTGGCCGGTGGGCATCGCGGGACTCATTGAGTTCTTCCTGCCGATCCTGATCGTCCTCGGGATCCGGACGCGCTTGGTCGCCTTCATCCTCACGGGGCACTTCGCGGTCGTCTACTGGTGGCGCCACTTCTTCGGCCGCGAGATGGAGCTCGTGCCGATCGTGAACGGTGGAGAACTGGCCGTCCTGTACTGCGCCATCTTCCTCTTCCTGTGGACGACGGGCAGCGGGAAGTTCAGCCTCGACCACATGGTCCCGGGTCCCGGCCAGGAAGAGTAGCCCCAAGTTGTTCGGCCGCCGTTCCGGCCCCATCTTGTGCGGCCGGACGGCGGCCTCCGCAGGGTGCCGCCGTCTCGGCTTTTGCCACCGCCGCTGGTGCATCTCCCCGGCGTGATCCCGTAGACGGAGCGGACCCGCGACCCATGTACGACCCGATCGCCATCGAATCCCGGTGGCAGGCCTGGTGGGAGGAGAACGGGACGAACGAGCCCGACCTCGATGGAGCCGAGCGTCCGTTCTTCAACCTCATGATGTACCCCTATCCGTCGGCCGAGGGGCTCCACGTGGGCAACCTGTACGCCTTCACGGGGGCCGACATCTACGGGCGCTTCCGCCGCCTGCGGGGCGACGACGTCTTCGAGCCCATCGGATACGACGCGTTCGGCATCCACTCGGAGAACCACGCGCTCAAGGTCGACACGCACCCGATGGAGCTGATCCCCTCGAACATCCGCAACTTCGAGCGGATGCTGAGGGCGGCGGGGCTCATGACCGACTGGTCCCGCACGGTCGATACGACGGACCCCCGCTACTACAAGTGGACGCAGTGGATCTTCGTCCAGCTCTTCAGGGCGGGCCTCGCGGAGAAGAAGGAGGCCGCGGTCAACTGGTGCCCGCAGTGCCAGACGGTCCTCGCGAACGAACAGGTGATCGCCGGGCTGTGCGAGCGGTGCGACGCCGCGGTCGAACAGCGGATGCTGAGCCAGTGGTTCTTCCGGATCACGGAATACGCGCAGCGCCTGCTCGACAACCTGGACTGGATCGACTGGTCGGAGACGACGAAGACGGCCCAGCGCAACTGGATCGGCCGCTCCGACGGCGCGCGGCTGCACTTCCCGCTCTCGGGCGCCACGGCGAGTTCGGGTGCGGCGGCGGGGTCGGGCGACGCGGGGGCCGGGCAGGCGGACCGGATCGAGGTGTTCACCACCCGCCCCGACACGCTCTTCGGCGCGACCTTCATGGTGCTGGCGCCGGAGCATCCCCTCGTCGAGCGGCTCACGACGGACGAGCGGCGCGCCGAGGTGGAGGCCTACGTGCGGGCGGCCGCGGCCGTCGATCTCGTGGAACGGCAGAAGACGGACGATCGCGACAAGACGGGCGTGTTCACCGGCGGGTACGCGCGGAACCCGGCCACCGGGGAGGACATCCCCGTGTGGGTCGCCGACTACGTCCTCATGGACTACGGCACCGGCGCGATCATGGCCGTGCCCGGACACGATCAGCGGGACTTCGATTTCGCGCGCCAGTTCGGGTTGTCCATCGTCCAGGTCGTGTGCTCCCGCGCGGCGCTCCCGGAGGGTGCGGATCCCGCGGACATCGGAGGGGGCGAGGCGGAGGCCGCCTTCGTCGAGCACACCGCCGATGAGATGCTCGTGAACTCCGGGCGCTTCAGCGGGATGGAGGCCGACGCGGGCGGGCGCGCGATCACGGAATGGCTGGCGGAGCGCGGGCTCGCGGCGGCCGAGGTCAACTACCGGCTGCACGACTGGTGCATCTCCCGGCAGCGCTACTGGGGACCCCCGATCCCCATCATCTACTGCGACAGTTGCGGTCCGCAGGCGGTGCCGGAGGAGGACCTCCCCGTCGTCCTCCCGTACGTGGAGGACTTCCGCCCCACGGCGACGGGCGTGAGCCCGCTCGCGCGCGACCCGGAGTTCTACACGGCGGTGTGTCCGGCGTGCGGCGCCGACGCCCGGCGCGAGACCGACGTCTCCGACACCTTCCTCGACTCGGGCTGGTACTTCCTGCGCTATCCCTCGACCGAGTTCGACGACCGCCCGTTCGACCCCGAGCGGACGCAGGCGTGGCTACCCGTCAGCAGCTACATCGGAGGCGAGGAACACTCCGTCCTCCACCTCCTCTACTCCCGCTTCCTCACGATGGTGCTGCACGACCTCGGGCACCTCGAGTTCGAGGAACCGTACGACCGCTTCCGCAAACACGGCCTCCTCATCCGGGACGGCGCCAAGATCTCGAAGTCGCGCGGCAACGTGATCCTTCCGGACCAGTACATCCAACGCTACGGCGCGGACACGTTCCGCATGTACCTCATGTTCCTCGGCCCATTCCAGCGCGGCGGGGACTTCCGCGACAGCGGTCTGGCTGGTCCCGATCGCTTCCTGAAGAAGGTATGGGACAGTGTGACGGCCGCCGCGGAGGCGGAGCGCACGGGATTCGATGATCCGGGCGTGGAGCGGGCGCTGCACGCCACGATCCGGCAGATCTCGGAGGATCTGGAGGCGCTGAGCTACAACACGGCGATCGCCGCGGCCATGGACTACCTGAACACGCTGCGCGCCGGCGGGCGCACGGCCTCGATCGACGAGGTGCGGCCGCTCGTGATCCTGATCGCGCCCGTCGCGCCCCACATCGCCGAAGAGCTATGGGCCCGCCTCGGCGGCGCGTCGAGCCTCTTCGATCACGCCGAGTGGCCGGCCTGGGACGAGCGCAAGCTCATGGTCGACGAGGTGGAGCTTCCGGTACAGGTGAACGGCCGGCTGCGGGCGACGATCCGCGTCGCGCGCGGAGCCCCGGAAGATGTCGTTCGCGAGGCGGCGCTGGCCGAGGCGAACGTGATCCGGCGCCTCGACGGGGTCGCGATCCGCAAGGTGATCCACGTCCCGGACCGCATGCTGAACCTCGTCGTCTCGTAGGGAGCGCGTCCTACCAGTCGACGGAGCCTTCCGCGCCGGTGTCGATGGGGGCGGCGGTGCCCTCCTCGCCGAAGAGGTGGATCCGGAGGTTCTTGTAGAGGAACTCGCGCGACGCGGCTTCGTGGAGCTTGAGCCCGTAGTGGTTGATGAGGAGCATCTGCCGCTTCTTCCACTCCTCCCAGCAGGCGGCGCAGATCTCGGCCACGATCCGCTCGCCGAGTTCGCTCGGGAACGGGAGGCGCTCGATCCGGCCCCCGTCGTCGCGGTCGCAGCGCACACAGGCGAACGGTTCCGTCATCTCGAAGTCTCCCGATCCAGCAGACGCGTCAGGGCCTCCCACGGGTCGCCGTCCGCGGCCTCCCGCATCAGCGCCTGGACGGAGGGTACCAGGCCGCCGTGCGACTCGAACACGCGCTCGAAGTCATCCAGTCTCGTGTAGTAGAGAAGGCGCGAGATCATCCACGCGTTGTCGAGCCCGTCCGGGTCGATCGATCTGTACTGCGCGTGCAGCCGCGGCTTGTACTCCGTCTCGAAGCGTTGGGCCGCCGCCTCGAACACCTCGCGCTTGGCCGCCCGCTTCGCCTCGTCGGGCAGGGCAGAGGCGTACACCTCCTCCAGCGGTGCGAGGATGGAATGGAAGAAGTCGCCGAACAGGCGCGTGTCCTCCCACCTCCACTGCGCCCGCACGCAGGCGCTCTCGTCCGTCACCGCCTCGCAGAAGAACTCGATGGCGCCGCGGTACCCGACGAAGTTCGCGAAGCTCTCGTTGAAATCGGCCTGGCCGGTGGGGAAGTACGTGCTGTGCGTGATCTCGTGGATCACCGTCTCGACGATCCCGAGGCTGTCGAGGCGCAGCGTCGTCGACATGATGGGGTCGGGGAACCAACCCAGCGTCGAGAAGGCGGAGACCGGCCGGACCGAGACGTCGTAGCCTTCCTCGGCCAGGCTGGCGGCCTCCGCGCGGGCGTCGTCGAAGTCGAAGTATCCCTTGTACGGGACGTCGCCGACGATGGGGAACCACCACGTTTTCCAACGCAGATCGAACTCCGGGGCGGCGAGCACGATCAGGACCAGCGTGTCGCGGTGGAGCTGTGTGAACGACTCGTAGCTGGCCCCCGCGCGCAGCCCGAGGTCGCGTTCCGCGAAGTCTCTCGCGTCGAGGACGAGCCGCAACTTGTCGCGGGTCTCGCGGGCCACGGTCGTGTCGTGGATCACGGCCCGGATGGGGCGGCGCGCCGCGAGGATGCGGGCCTCCTCCCAGCCGGCGCGCAGGACGTACGCCGGCGAGCAGCCGCCCGCGCACAGCAGGAGCAGCACGAGCGCGGTTCTCCGGCGCGCGCGGCTCACGCGCACCTCACGTAGTGGAGGTGTTCCCGCACGTCGTCGCGCAGGTAGCTCCGCCCTGGGCCGTCCGCGTCGCTCCGGTAGCGGCGGTAGGGCCGGTCGTGGAAGGCGTAGGTGTCGGGCAGGCCGCGTTCGCGCAGCGCCGCTTCGATGGCGGCGCGGTCCAGGTGCCCCTCGTCGTTGTAGCTGAACAGGATGTGGCGTCCGTCCGCGGCCTCCAGCACCTCCCGTAGCGCGTCCGGGGCCCGGTGCTTCCGGCACCAGTCCGAGCGCAGCGCCTCGTCGGGAATGAGTCCCGTCTTTCCGCGGATCTCGGGCGGCGTGGCCCAGCCGAGCGCGAGGAGTTCCGGGATGTGATAATACGCGGGATACTGCCGGCCGTTGTAAGGGGGGTCGAGATAGACGAGATCGACGGGACCGATGGATTCCAGGAGGCGGGCGGCGGGTCCGCGGAACGCGCTGCAGGCGCCGGCGCCTTCCTCGCGCGGCGTCGGGTCGATGGGGCGAAGCTCGAGCGGGCGCAGGGCGTTCGGCTGCATCGTCTTCACGAAGGAGGCGTACACGCCCGTCGTGTTCGCCACGCGGTCGGCGGCCTCGATGAGCGTCGCGATGAGGAGTTGGGCCGCGGCTTCGCTGTGGGAGGTCCCGCGCGTCCAGCGCTCGATCCGCCTCCGGACCCGATCGATCTTCCGTCCGTTCTCGGGGGAGAAGTACATGCGCCCGTGCGCCCGCCCGGCGGTCTCGTCGCTCGAGTAGTGCTCGGAGATGAACCCGCCGTCCGGCTCCTCCCCGTCCCGGAGATCACCGCTACCGTCGCCGCCGGGATCATCGAGTTCGGCCAGCCCCTCGAGCAGGGCGTGGTAGCCGATCTCCCGCCTTCCGTTGCGGGCCGCCGCCGGGAGGAGCGAGGCGGGATACCGCGGGGCCGCGTCGAGTTGCACCCGCGCGACTTGGAGGGCGTAGGAGGACGCCATCAGGTCGCCCGCATGGACCTGCCAGCCCTTCTCCTTGAGCGCCGCCGACACGCTGGCGGTGCCGGCGAACGGGTCGCAGGCGACGCCGGGCGTCTCCTGGAACCCGTCCACGGTCTCCAGCAGGAAGGGGACGAGCTTCGTTTTGTTCCCGAGATAGCGCACGCGGGAGAATATGGAGACGGGATGCGGGCGAAAAGCTCCGGGCGGCGGCCGTGAACGCCGGCGCGCGCCTGACGGAGGTGGCCGCCGGCATCGCCCTCGCGGCGGGGCCCCTGCTCCGGCGTGCCCGGCCGGACATCGCGCGGGCGGTGGCGGCCCGGCGGCGCGGTGCCGCGGAGCTGGCCGCCTGGGGGCGGGGCCGGGAGCCCGGGCCGCTCGTGTGGCTGCACGGCGCTTCCGCCGGTGAACTGCTCGGCGCCGCGCCGGCCATCTGGTGCCTGCGCGGCGCACGATCCGGGTCGCGCGCGGGGGCGCGGGCGCAGCTCGTCGTTACGTACGGATCGCCCTCGGGCCGGGCGGCGCTCGCGTGGATCGATCCGGATCACGCCGGCCCGCCGCCGCTCGACCGCGCGCGCGACTGCGATGCCGCGCTCGCCGCCCTGCGGCCCGGCCTGCTTGTGTTCGCGAAGCTGGACGTGTGGCCCGGACTCGTGGCGGCGGCCGCGCGCGCGGGAGTGCCGGCCGCGCTCATCAACGGCACCGTCCGCGATGGGAGCCGGCGCTCCGGCGCCCTCGCCCGCCGGCTCTTCCGCGCGTCGTACGCGCGGCTGGACGCGGTCGGCGCCGCGAGCCCGGAGGACGCGCGGCGACTCGAGGCGCTCGGCGTCCGGCCCGGGGCGCTGGCGGTGACGGGGGACGCGGCGTTCGACCTGGCACTCGAACGGGCCGATCGGGCTCGGGCGGGCGGCGCGGCCGCGTCTTTCCGCGCCGCGCTCGGAGCGTCGGACGGAGCGTCGGACGGGGCGGTCCCGCGGCTCGTCGCCGGTTCGACGTGGCCCGCGGACGAGCGCGCGTTGCTCGATGCCGCGGCGGCCGTGCGGCGCGACGGCGGCCCGGGCTGGCAGCTCGTGATCGCGCCGCACGAGCCGACCGCCGCGCACGTGAACGCCCTCGTCGCGTCGTGCGCGGCCCGCGGGGAACGCGTCGTCCGCTGGAGCGAGATCGGCGATGCCGCCGCGGAGCCCGACGCCTCCGTCGTCGTCTTCGACGAGGTCGGCCGGCTCGCCGAGCTGTACGCGGCGGGCGATGTGGCCTACGTCGGCGGTGGCCTCGGGGGCACCGGGCTCCACAACGTCCTCGAGCCCGCCGCGGCCGGGCTGCCCGTCGTCTTCGGCCCGCGCCACGACCGGGCCGACGCCCGCGCCCTCGCGTCGGCCGGCGGCGCGCTCGTCTCCCCGGCCGGCGCGCTCGCGGACACCCTGACCGGGCTGGCCCGCCCGCCTCGCCGCCGGCGCCACGGCCGGGCGGCCCGCGCGTTCGTCGAGGCGGGCGCCGGCGCCGCCGACCGCACGGCGGATCTCCTGCGCCCCCTCTGGCCGTCCTGACCCGCGGCCGCGGCCGCCGGTAACGCCGTCAGCGCTTCTCCGCCCAGAGCTTCGGGCCGAACACGAACCAGAGCACGCTGCCGACAATCGGGCAGAGGAAGATCACCGCGACCCACAGCACCTTTTCTCGCCTCGGCGCCTTGGAAAGCGCGGTGATGCCCGTCGCCCAGAGGTTCAGGGCCACGAGAAGGGCCACGAGCACGAGGCGCGGGTCCAGCGCCGCCGCCCAGTCCAGCGCGGCGTTCATGCGGCGGCCGTCGGCTTCTGGAACTGGAGGCGGTGGAGTTGCGCGTAGAGGCCGCCGCTCTCGAGCAGCGTCTCGTGCGTGCCGGATTCGCTGATGCGTCCGTGGTGGAGCACGAGGATGCGATCGGCCCCCTGGATGGTGGAGAGCCGGTGGGCGATGACGAGACTCGTCCGCCCCTCCATCAGGCGCTCCAGCGCCGCCTGGATCTCCGCCTCGATCTCCGAGTCCACCGAACTCGTCGCCTCGTCGAGGAGCAGGATGGGCGGGTCGCCGGCCAGCGCGCGGGCGAAGGACACCAACTGGCGCTCGCCGACCGACAGATTCCCGCCCCGCTCGCTCAGCGGCTCGTCGTACTTCTTCGGCAGCCGCGCGAGGTGCCGGTCGACCCCGACCTGACGGGCCGCCTCGCGGATCTCGTCCCTCCCCACGGCCTCCCGGTCGAGCGCGATGTTGTTCGCGGCCGAGCCCGAGAAGAGATAGACGTCCTGCAGCACGAGGCCCATCCGGTGCCGAAGGTCGGCGAGCCGGAGGTCCCGGATGTCGACCCCGTCCAGCGTGATGCGCCCCCGCTGCGGCTCGTAAAAGCGCATGAGAAGGCTGAACAGCGTCGTCTTGCCCGCGCCGGTCGCCCCGACGACCGCGAGCCGCTGTCCCGGCTCCGCCGTGAAGCTGATGCCGCGCAGCACCCAGCCGTCGTCCGGCGCGTCCTCGTCGAGCCGCCCCTCCGCACCTTCCCAGGCCGCCGCGTGGGCCAGGGCGGGCGTCGTGACACCCGCCGCGTCCTCCTCCGGCGACAGGTACCGGAACCAGACGTCCTCGAACTCGATGCGGCCCTTCACGCGCGCCGGAAGCTCCGTCGGGTTCTTCGGATCCTCGATCCCCGGCGCCTCGTCCAGGAGCCGGAAGATCCGCTCCGAACTCGCCATCGCGCCCTGCAGGATGTTGTACTTCTCGGACAGGTCCTGGATGGGGCGGAAGAACCGTCTCGCGTACTGCAGGAAGGCCGCGATGACCCCGATCGTGAGCGTCCCCTGGAGGGCCTGGTTGCCTCCGTACCAGATGATGAGCGCGAGCGCGACGGACGCGAGCACCTCGATGACGGGAAAGAAGAGCGCGTAGTACGTGATCGAGCGCAGGTGGGCCTCGAGGTGGTCGTCGTTGATCTCGCCGAACCATCGCGTCGCCGCCCGCTCCTGCCGGAACAGCTGCACGACGCGCGCCCCCGTGATCCGTTCCTGCAGGAAGGCGTTGATGCGCGCGAGCCGGATCCTGATGTCGCGGTACGCCTCGCGCACCTTCTTGCGGAAGAGCCAGGCGGCCACGAACACGAGCGGGAGGACCGCGAACGTCACGAGCGCGAGCCGCCAGTCCATGACCAGCATGGCGATCATGATGAAGGCGACCGTGAACACGTCCCCGAAGATCGTCACGACCCCGGAGGTGAACATCTCGTTCAAGACCTCGACGTCGCTCGTGAGCCGCGTCATCAGGCGTCCGACCGGGTTGCGGTCGAAATACGCGAGCCGCAGGCGCTGCAGGTGCCGGAAGATCTCCTGCCTCAGGTCGAGCATCACGTTCTGCCCGATCCAAGTGGTCAGGATCGTGCGCCCGTACTCCAGGAGCCCGGAGAGGAGGAGCGAGACGAAGAAGAGGATCGCGAGCGTGCGGATGGCGCCGAAATCGCCGTCCGGGATCGCGTGGTCGATGACCTCCATCGTCAGCCAGGGGCCGACGAGGGCGAGACCCGAGGCGGCCACGAGCATGAGCACCGCGAGCGCGACTCTGCCCCGGTACGGTCTCAGGTACCCGAGCAGACGCTTCATGAGACGGGCGTCGTACGCCTTCCCGAGCGCTTCTTCTTCCTGGAGGGGACCGTCCGGCGCTTGCATGCCCCATAGTACGAACTCGCCGCCTCCGGTCCAATCACGTTGGCGCCCCCCGTCGCCGCCGCCCATCATGCTTCCATGAGCGAGCGAATCCGGGTCCGGGGCGCCCGGCAGCACAACCTCAAGGGCGTCGATATCGACATCGAGCGCGGGGCCCTCACCGTCCTCACCGGGCCTTCCGGCTCGGGGAAATCCAGCCTCGCCTTCGACACGATCTACGCCGAGGGACAGCGGCGGTACATCGAGTCGCTGTCCACCTACGCCAAGCAGTTTCTCGAGCGGATGCCGAAGCCCGCCGTCGACCTCGTCGAGGGCGTGAGCCCCTCCGTCGCCATCGACCAGAGCAACCGGGTGCAGTCGAGCCGCTCCACCGTGGGCACGATCACGGAGGTCTACGACTACCTGAGACTGCTGTGGGCGCGCGTGGGGACGACCGTGTGTCCGCAGTGCGGCCGTGCCGTCGTGCCGGACACCGTGACCTCGGCCACCGACGCGCTCCTCGATGCCGGTCCCGACGCGCGGCTCGCCATCGCCTTCCCCGTCCCCCCCGAGGAGCGCGCGGATGGCGCGAGAGTGGTGCAGAACCTCAGGGCGCGGGGGTACGTCCGCCTCCTCGCCGACGGCCGCGAACTCTACCTGCCGGACATCGATCTGGAGGGAGAAGAAGAGGGAGAAGGGGACGCCACGCGCGCGTTGACGCAGGCGCGGGAGGCGCTCGTAGTCGTGGACCGGGTCGGCTCCCGGCCCGAGGACCGGGAACGCATCGCGGACTCGCTCGCGGCCGCCTTCGCCGAGGGAAGGGGCGCCGCCGTCGCGCTCGTCTGGCCCCGCGGCGCCTCGACCCCCGAGCGCCGCGACTTTGAAGAGGCCCATCGCTGCGGGCCCTGCGGCGCCGCGTTTCCGCGGCCCACCCCCCAGCTGTTCAGCTTCAACAGCCCCGCCGGCGCGTGCGATACTTGCACGGGGTTCGGCGCCGTGCTGGAGTACTCCCCCGAACTCATCGTTCCCGACGCGGGCCGTTCGCTGGAGGAGGGGGCCCTCGATCCGTGGTCGAAGCCCCGCTACCGGCGCGAGCGCTCGCGCCTGAGACAGTTCGCCGCCGCCTCCGGGCTGGACCCGACCCTCCCGTGGGAGGCGCTTCCCGAGGAGGGCCGCGACGTCCTGTTGAACGGAGGGAGGTACGCGGAGGAGCGCTTCCGGGGCGTGATCCCCTTCCTCCGCTCGAAGGAGAAAAAGCGGTACAAAGCGTACATCCGCGTCTTCCTGCGCCAGTATCAGCTTCCGGAGCGGTGTTCCGACTGCGAGGGCTACCGCCTGAAGCCGGAGGCGCTGAACGTGCGCGTCGGGGGGCGGCACATCGCCGAGGTCGCCCGCTGGACGGTGAAGGAGATCTCCGCCTGGCTCGCCGAAGGCCTCGACCTCACCCCCTTCCAGCGTCACGTGGCGGCGACGATCCTGCGCGAACTCGAGCACCGGACCTCGTTTCTCGCGGAAGTCGGGCTCGGGTACCTGACGCTGGACCGACAGGCCCGATCCCTCTCCGGAGGGGAGATGCAGAGGATCCGCCTCGCCAGCTGTCTCGGGAGCCGGCTGGTCGGCACGCTCTACGTCCTCGACGAACCCACGATCGGCCTTCACCCGCACGACATCGACGCTTTCACCGGCGTCCTCGAGCGGCTCGCCGGCCGCGGGAACACCGTCCTCGTCGTCGAGCACGAGCCCGCAGTGCTGGCACGGGCCGACCGCATCGTGGAACTGGGCCCCCGGGCCGGGGAACAGGGCGGCGAGATCGTGTTCGAGGGCGGCTGGGACGACCTCCTCGCGGCGGAGACCGGAACGGGACAGGCCCTTGCGCGGCGGGCGGCCGCCGCCGGACAGGGCGGCATGCGGCGGGGTGGCGCACGGGAGGCCGGCGCCCGGGGGGGCGACGGTCCGCGGCTCGCCCTGCGCGGTGCCCGCCTGCACAACGTGCGGGACGTGGACGTGGCGATCCCGCTGGGGTCGCTCACGCTCGTCACCGGCGTATCCGGCTCCGGGAAGTCGACGCTCATCCGGGGGGTGCTGTACCACGCCCTCGAGCGGGAGATCACGGACCGGTCCTCAGCCAAGCCGCACCTGGGCGAGCCCGCCGGCGCCTGGGACCGGCTCGAAGGCGCGGAACTCCTCGAGGATGTCGTGCTCGTCGACCAGCGGCCCATCGGCCGCACCCCGCGCTCGAATCCCGCGACCTACATCGGAGCCTTCACCGCGCTGAGGAACGCATACGCCGCCCTCCCGGAAGCGCGCTCCCGCGGATACGAGGCGGGATATTTCTCCTTCAACCGTCCGGGCGGACGCTGCGAGCAATGCAAGGGCGCGGGAGAGGAGACGGTGGAGATGGTCTTCCTGGCCGACGTCTCCGTGCCCTGCGAGGCGTGCGGGGGCTCGCGCTACCGACCGGAGGTGCTGGAGGTCGGGATCCGCGGCCGCTCGATCCGCGACGCCCTCGACATGACCGTGGACGAGGCGATTCGCTTCTTCATCCGGCACGACCGCCTCGGCGCCCGGCTGTGGCAACTGCAACGGGTGGGTCTCGGGTATCTTCGGCTCGGCCAGCCGGCCACGACGCTCTCCGGAGGGGAGGCGCAGCGCCTCAAGATCGCCCGCGAACTCGCGCGCCGGGGAGGTGCGGGGCACAGGCTGTACATCCTCGACGAGCCCACCGTCGGCCTCGGCGTGGCGGAAGTCGGCACGCTCGTCGCGGTGCTGCGCGAACTCGTGAAGGAAGGGCACACCGTCATCGTCGTCGAACACAACCTCGACGTGGTCGCGGAAGCCGACTGGGTCATCGACATGGGGCCCGGGGCCGCGGAGGACGGGGGCCGGATCGTGGCGGCGGGCCCGCCCGCCCTCATCGCGGAGTCCGAGACCTCGCTCACCGGCGCCTTCCTGCGCGCGCGGGCGAAGCGGCTGGCGTTCGATTCCGCGGCCGCGGCGGAGTCGGCGTGAACGGAGTCCGCGTGACCGGAGCGGGAGTCGCCGCGACCGAAACCGTCTCGCCGCACGTCTCCATCCTTCTGCCGTGCCGCGACGCCGAACCGTTCCTGGGCGCGTGCATAGAGAGCCTCGCCGCCCAGTCCGAGCCGCGCTTCGAGGTGCTCGCGCTCGACGACGGTTCGAGAGACGGCACCGGGCCGCTGCTCCGGGCGTGGGCAGACCGCGACCCCCGCGTCCGCCTCGTCGATCGCGCTGGTTCGGGGATCGTCGCGGCGCTGCGCCGGCTGTCGGGCGAGGCGCGGTCGCCGCTCCTCGCCCGCATGGACGCCGACGACGTGGCACGCCCCGGCCGGCTGGCCGCGCAACTCCGCCTCCTCGCCCGGCACCCGGAGATCGCGGCGTGCGGCACGGGCGTCCGCTACTTCCCGCGCCCCCGGCCCGGCTCCGGCTACCTCCGCTACGAGCGCTGGATCAACGGGCTCACCGACCCCGCCGCGGTCGAGCGGGACCTGTTCGTCGAGTGTCCGATCGCCCACCCCACGCTGATGGTGCGGCGCGACGCCTTCGAGGCGGCCGGCGGCTATCTCGACGCCGGGGGGCCGGAGGACTACGACCTCATCCTGCGGCTGGCCGCGGCGGGCTGCCGCATGACGAACGTGCCGCGGGTCCTCCACGAGTGGCGCCTGGGCCCGCACCGGTTGTCGGAGCGGTCGGACCGCTACAGCCCGGACGCGTTCCGGCGCCTGAAAATTATGCACGTCGCGAACGGCCGCGTGCCGGCGGGCCGGCCGCTCGTGATCTGGGGCGCCGGCAAGGTCGGCAAGGCCTTCGCGCGCGGCTGGCTCGAACAGGCCAGCTCCGCGGGTCGCGTGCCCCCCGTGGAGGCGTTCGTGGACCTCGACCCCCGCAAGATCGGGCAGAACATCCACGGCGCCGTCGTCCTCCGCCCGGAGGGTCTCCCGGCGTTCGCTGCGCCCGCCCGCCCGTACATGCTCCTCGCCGTGGGCACGCCCGGCGCGCGCCGGGATATCCGGGAGGCGCTGCAAGGCCTGGGCTTCAGGGAGATCGAGGACTACCGCGCCGTGGCCTAGCGCGTGACGAAGCCCCGCTCATCGTCAAGCACTTCCCACGTCACTCCATCGAACTCCCGCAGCAGCTCCGCGCCGTAGGCGGAAGACGGGGTCTGGTAGCCCGGCTTGAAGTCGCCGGCGAGCGCGCGTGCGGCGATGGCGACGGCCACCGTCGCGGTGAAGCCGTAGGGGTCCGGCGTCCGCACGCGCGCCGCCACCCGCCTCCCCTCCGCGTCTTCGATCTCCGCGACCAGGATCGCGTGCGCCGTCCGCCGCGCCGACTCGCTCGGCCCCTCCGGCCCGCGGTCGAGCAGGCCGTTCAGCAGCGCCTGTCCCGTCCGCGCGGCGAGCAGCGGACCGAAGCCGCGCAGGATCCGCGTGAGGCGCGTGAAGCGCCGGGTCGCCTGCAGGTAGGTCTCGATGTTCGGTATTCCCGTGGAATGAAAGGCCGTCGTCACGTCTCCCAGCACGCCGACGAGCGCGGCGTCCGGCGGGGGTCCGAAATCGAACGCGTGACGCAGTTGCCCGGGGCGCACCGTCGCGATCGCTCCATCGCGCCGGACCCGAAACTGCCCGATCGCCTGGGTGACCGTGCGCAGGGTGCCGCGGGAAGCGCCGCTGCGGGCCGCGAGCCCCAGCCTCAGCGTGCGACCGCCCGGGTGCCGCGCGGCGAGGTCCGCGATCAGGCAGTCGCTCGGCACGACGTCGAACCCGACCCCCGGCAGGACCATGATGCCCGCCCCGGCGGCCTCCGCCCCGCGCGCGGCCAACGCCTCGAACACATCGATCTCCCCGGTGATATCGAGATAGTGCGCGCCCGTCTTCAGGCAGGCGTCGTACATCGGGAAGGCGGTGCGCGAGAACGGTCCCGCGCAATGGAGGACGACCGCAACGTCCTCCAGCGCGCCGACAAGCGCAGCCGGGTCGTCCAGCCCGAACGCCCGGGTCTCCAGCCCCTGCGCCGCGGCCCCCGGCGACGCCAGCGCCGCGAGCTTCTCCGGGTCCCGGCCGGCGACGACGGGCCGCAGCCCGCAGCGCACCGCCTCGGCCACCGCGAGCCGTCCGGTATATCCCGTGGCGCCGTAGATGAGCAGTTTCGGTTCACGCATGTCCACAACCTACGGAGCGACTCGCCATGCGTCTGCTGCTGTTCAGCGATCTCCACACCGATCTCGCGGCCGCCACGTCGATCGTCGAGCGCGCCGCCGGCTTCGACGCGGTCGTCGGGGCGGGCGACTTCGCCGTGAAGCGGCGCGGCCTGGACACGATCGTCGCAGTCCTGGCCGCGATCGAGACCCCGACCGTCCTCGTGCCCGGAAACGGCGAGTCCGCCGAGGAACTCACCGCGGCGTGCCAAAGCTGGCCGGCGGCTCACGTCCTGCACGGAGACGGCGTCGACATCGACGGCGTGCCCTTCTTCGGACTCGGCGGCGGCGTGCCGGTGACGCCGTTCGGCGCCTGGAGCTACGACTTCACGGAAGACGAGGCGCGGGACCTCCTCGCACCCTGCCCCGAGGGCTCTGTCCTCGTATCCCACTCCCCCCCGCGCGGCCACGCCGACGCCGACGCCTCCGGTCGCCACATGGGCAGCACCGCCGTCCTCGAGACCATCGAACGCACCCGCCCCCGCCTCGTCGTCTGCGGCCACATCCACGGCTCCTGGGGCGTCCGCTCCCGCGCCGGCAACACCCCCATCGTCAACGCCGGCCCCCGAGGCGTGGAGTGGCGTCTTCGATGAGCGACAGAATCGGCCAATTGTGACGGCATCGGTGACGGGCACGTCATCCTGCTGTGGACGAGAACCTGGGATGCTCTGGGGCTGCCCACAGTCACGGGGTGGAGAATATCGTGGTCGAGGGGGTTGGAATGAGACGTTCGAGTAGCTGCTTCGACTTCCTTCGGTTCGTGAGGACGGTCGGCGCAGTGGCCGCGTTGGCGGCTGGCGGTGCGGATCTGGCAGGCCAGGAGCCTGACTGCGGCGGGCGCGGGGTGCTCCGCGTGGTAGTGTTCGACCAGTCCGGGTCGGTCCCGATTCCGGGGGCGACGGTCGTCCTGCGGTGGACCGACGCGGAAAGCGCGCGAAGGCCGGTGCGGGAGGACGCCGGATCCGACGGGCAACTTGTCCTCTGCGCCCCTCGCGACGCCCGGCAGGCCACCGTGTGGGCCGAGTTCGGGGACGCGTCGAGCGACGAGTCCGTCGTTGCCACCGCGGCCGGGGCGTCGCGAGAGGCGAGGCTCCTGCTTCATATGGGCCAGGTACGAACGGGACGCCTGATCGGCGAGGTGCGGGACGCTCTCACGGAGAACCCCGTGGCAGCGGCAGCGGTGTCGGTCCAGGGCCGGACCGAGATGGTCGAGACCAATCGCATGGGGCGGTTCATCCTGAGCGGCGTCCCGGTCGGCGTTCACGAGCTTTCGGTGCGGCATCTGGGGTACACGCCCCTTGCCCATGAGGTCACGGTGTCGCGCGGAATCACGACGGAGGTCGAGATCGGGCTGGTTCCGGAGCCCGTGGAGATGGCGCCGATCGTGGCCACGGCGCCGAGGTCCCGCCGGCTGGAGGTCAAGGGGTTCTACGAGCGAAAATACTGGGGCGAACTCGTCAGCGGGGGCATGTTCTTCACCGTCGCGGACATCGAGCGCCGCAATCCCATCCAAATCTCCCACATGATCGCCGACGCACCAGGAGTCCGTCTGGACTGCGGCATTCGTCATCGCAACTGCAGGATTCTGAACACCCGGGGGGCGTCCCGGTTCCAACCGGGCGGCTGTTTGATGAGCATCATTATCGACGACGTGCGACTGCGCGTGCGACAGGGAGATACGATTGACAGGTTGGTGAAGCCGAGCGAGGTGGCGGGACTCGAGATATACCGAGGGGCGGCATCTCTTCCCGGAGAATTCAGTGGATCCGATTCCGGGTGCGGGGTCATCGCCATCTGGACGAAGTAGTCCCCGTCTCATCCCGCCCTTCCCAGCCACAGCCCGCATAACCGCCCGGCGCGGATTCAGGTCGCGAGACACCCGCGAAACCCGTAAGTTACAAGCTCCTTTCGAGCGTGGCCGGGCTCCTGCCAAAGCCCCCGGCTGCCGCGTCCTCGAGGATCTCGAACACGCCAGTTCCAGCGGGAATCCATGACCACCGAGAGTATAGAACGCGTCGAGCAGAGACCGCTCGAAGAAGAGATGCGCGAATCGTTCATCGACTACTCGATGAGCGTCATCGTGCAGCGCGCCCTCCCCGACGTTCGCGACGGCCTGAAGCCGGTCCACCGGCGGATCCTGTACGCGATGCACGAGGCCGGCCTCGGCCCGACCCGGCCCTACCGGAAGAGCGCCACCGTCGTCGGCGACGTGATCGGCAAGTACCACCCGCACGGCGATTCGGCCGTCTACGACTCGCTCGTCCGCATGGCGCAGGAGTTTTCGCTCCGCTATCCGCTGGTCGACGGGCAGGGCAACTTCGGGTCCGTGGACGGCGACTCCGCCGCGGCCTACCGGTACACCGAGGCCCGGCTCGCCGGATTCGCGAGCGAGCTTCTCGGGGACATCGACAAGGACACGGTCGACCACACGCCGAACTTCGACGATCGGCTGCAGGAGCCGACCGTCCTGCCCTCCGCGCTCCCCAACCTCCTCGTCAACGGCTCGTCGGGCATCGCGGTGGGCATGGCCACGAACATCCCCCCGCACAACCTCCGCGAGGTGGCCGCAGCCTGTCACCGCCTCATCGAGGCGCCCGATACGACGCTCGACGAGTTGATGGAGATCGTCCGGGGTCCCGACTTCCCCACCGGGGGCACGATCTTCGGCGGGGCCGGAATCCGCGAAGCCTACCGGCAGGGCCGGGGCCGGGTCGTGATGCGCGCGAAGGCAGATATCGAGGAGGGACGCGACGGCCGCGACCGCATCATCATCCGCGAGATCCCGTTCATGGTGAACAAGACCCGCCTCATCGAGCAGATCGCGGGTCTCGTGCGCGACAAGAAGGTCACGGATATCTCCGACCTCCGCGACGAATCCGACCGGGACGGGATCCGGGTCGTCATCGAGCTGAAACGCGACGCGGTGCCGCAGATCGTCCTCAACCAGCTCTTCAAGGGCACGCAGCTTCAGTCCACCTTCGGCGTCATCATGCTCGCGCTCGTGAACGGCGAGCCGCAGGTGATGGACCTCAAGACGATGCTCGGGCACTTCCTCGAACACCGGCACGAGGTCGTGGAGCGGCGGACGCGCTTCGAGTACGGCGTGGCGAAGGACCGGGAACACGTCCTCGAGGGGCTCAAGGTCGCCGTCGACAACATCGACGAAGTCATCCGCATCATCCGCGCCTCCTCCGAGACGGAAATCGCGAGCGCGGAACTCCGTTCGGCCTTCGATCTCAGCGAGCGCCAGGCCGACGCGATCCTCAACATGCGGCTCGCGCGCCTCACGGGTCTCGAGATCGAGAAACTCGAGGAGGAACTGGAGAAGGTCCGCGCGCGCCGCCAGGAACTCGAGGCCATCCTCGCCTCGCGCGGCCGGCGGATGGAGATCGTCGGGGATGAGTTGTCCGCCCTCGTCGACAAGTTCGGCGACGAGCGCCGGACCGAGATCGTGCCCGACACCTCGGACCTCACGGACGAGGACCTCATCGCCGAAGAGCGAATGGTCATCACCGTCTCGCACTCGGGCTACATCAAGCGCATCGAGCCCCAGGTCTACCGGGCGCAGCGGCGCGGCGGGCGCGGCATCGCGGGCATGGGCACGAAGGAAGAGGACTGGGTGGAGCACCTCTTCCTCGCCTCGACCCACGACTACCTCCTCATCTTCACGCGGGATGGGCGGCTGTACCGGCTCAAGGTGTACCAGATCCCGCCGGCGCGCCGCACGGCCCGCGGCAAGCCCATCGTGAACCTGCTCAGGATGAACAAGGGCGACGAGGTCGCCTCCATCGTGCGCGTGCGGGAGTTCTCCGACGACCGCTTCCTCATCTTCGCGAGCCGGCGCGGACTCGTGAAGCGGACGAGCCTCGCGGCCTACCGGAACGTGCACGCCGGCGGGCTGCGCGCCATCAACATCCGCGAGGACGACCGGCTCATCGACGTCAAGCTGAGCGATGGCTCGAACGACGTGCTCCTCGCCACCCGGCGCGGGATGGCGATCCGCTTCTCGGAGAGCGACGCCCGGGAGATGGGGCGGCCGGCCCAGGGCGTGCGCGGCATCCGGCTGTCGGACGACGACACCGTCGTGGGGCTTGTGGTCGCCCGCCGCGGCGGCTCCCTCCTCACCGCGTCGGAACTGGGGATGGGGAAGCGGAGCGACGTCGACGACTACCGGATTCAGAAGCGCGGCGGCAAGGGCCTCATCAACCTCAAGCCCACGGAGAAGTCGGGCCTCGTCGCGGCGGTGCGGGAGGTGACGGACGAAGACGAGTTGATGTTCGTGACCCGCAACGGCGTCATCAACCGGCAGCGGGCGGAGGAGATCCGCGTGATCGGGCGCAACACGCAGGGTGTGCGGCTCGTTTCCCTCGACGAGGGAGACGAACTCGTGGACGTGGCCGGGATGATCGATCCGGTCGGCACGGACGAGGGGGAAGAGAATCCGGAGACGGACGCTACGGCCCGCGCCGAGGGTGGCTCCGAGCCGAGCGGCGGCGACGGAGCCGAGGCCGGGGACACCGAGTGAGCGGGGCTGTCGCGACCCTCGTTTCACTCGCCGATGTCGAGGCCGCGCACGAGCGGATTCGGGGAGCGGTTCGGCGCACGCCCCTGATCCCTGCCCCCTTCCCGCGGGCGGGCGGGCGCGGGGCGACCGATGCGCCGGACGGCGTGTGGCTCAAGTGCGAGAACCTCCAGCGCGTCTCCGCCTTCAAGGCGCGCGGCGCGTACAACTTCGTGAGCCGGCTCTCGCCGGAGGGGCGGGCCGCCGGGCTCCTCACCTACTCGTCGGGCAATCACGCGCAGGCCGTGGCGTGGGCCGCCCGCGCGTTCGGCGTGCCGGCGCGGATCGTGATGCCCGTCGATGCCCCGGACGTCAAGCGCGAGGCGACGATCGCCCTCGGGGCGGAGGTCGAACTCGAGGGCACGACGTCGGCCGAGCGCAAGGCGCGCGCCGAGCGGATCCAGCGGGAAGTCGGCGGGACGATGGTGCCGCCCTTCGACGACCCCGACATCATCGCCGGGCAGGGGACCGTGGCGCTGGAGATCATCGAGCAACTCGGCTCCCGGGAACCAGGGATGGTGCTGGCTCCGGTCGGCGGCGGCGGGCAGCTGTCGGGGGTGGCGGCCGCGGTGCGGCGCCGGTGCCCGGAGGCGGAGGTGATCGGCGTCGAGCCCGAGGGAGCGGCCTCGATGCTGCGCTCGCTCGAGCACGGCGCGCCCGTCACGCTCGACCGCGTGTCCACGGTCGCCGACGGCCTCAAGCCGGTGCGCCCCGGCGACCTCACCTTTGCCCACTGCCGCGACCTGGTGGACCGCGTGATCACGGTGGACGACGAGGCGATCCGGGACGCCGTGCGCTGGCTCTTCGGCCTGCGGCTCGTCGTGGAGCCCTCGGGAGCGGCCACCGTGGCGGCGCTGCTCGGCGGCGCGGTGGCGCCCGCCGCGCGGGGGGAGACCGTGGCGATCCTGTCCGGCGGCAACATCGAGCCCGCCCTCCTCGCCGACTGGATCGGCGGTTGACCGTCTCCAACGGCGCTCCGGGATCGGCCGGGAGGCTCGTCCTGTTCGACATCGACGGAACGCTGGTGCACGCGGCGGGGGTCGGCCGCGCGGCCATCGAGGGCGCGATGATCGACGTGTACGGGACGCCCGGTCCCATCGACGATCTCCCCTTCGACGGGATGACGGACCCGCAGATCGTGCGCACCCTCCTCCGCGCCGAAGGCCTGTCCGAGGCCGAGATCGCCCCGGGGTTCGACCGGCTGTGGCCCGCCTACGCGGCCCGACTGCAGGGCGAGATCGACGAGCGCCGCGAACGGATGCGCCCGACGCCGGGCGTCCCCGGGATTCTCGATGCGCTGGAAGCGGAGGGGGCGACGCTCGGGCTCCTGACGGGCAACATCGTCGCCGGCGCCGAGGGCAAGCTCTCGGCGGTCGGGCTCTGGGGCCGCTTTCCGTTCGGTGCCTTCGGGTGCGACGACGCGGACCGGAACCGCCTCCCGCCCATCGCGCTCGAGCGGGCCTTCCGCCACACGGGCACGCGCTACGGCCCCGGCCGCACCTGGATCATCGGGGACACTCCGCACGACATCGAGTGCGCCCGCGGGTCCGGCCTGTCCGTGCTCGGCGTGGCCACCGGCCGCTTCTCCGTGGACGACCTCCGCCGCGCCGGCGCCGACGAAGCGCTTCCTTCGCTCCAGGACACCGGCCGCGTGATGTCGGCGCTGGCGAGCGCATGAATCCGAGCCCGGAAGGCGACCCGAAAGCCTATCGATTCGACGTCCACCTCGCGGGCGAGCAGGTGCGGTCGCAGGTCTCGGTCGTCTGTACGCCGGCCGGGATTCACTTCGAGGACCGGCAGATCCCGCTCGCGTCCGTCTTCTGGGTCTCGAGACGGGCCGGCCTCATTCTCGTCTTCGCCCGAGGGCACACGGTCGCCTTCTTCGGGGACAGCGGAGACCTGGAGGATTTCGCGCGCACCGTAGAGCGGGGGAGCGACGTGGCCGGCCGCCGGTCCCTCCTCCGGCCGCTTGCCGCCGACGTCGTCGTGTGTACCGCCGGTACCGAGATCGCGGGCAGGATCGGCGACGCGCCCCTCGAGGGGCTCTACCTCGCGGTGTTCACGAGGCGCGGGCTGCATCTCTTCGCCGAAGAGCACGAGTACACCCTGCGCTGGCCGACCGAGCACGCGGCCGAAGCCGCCGCCGCCGACGCCGCGGCCGACGCTCATCAGGATCGCCGCCCCGTCCTCGAACTCGCCAAGGGGGATGCGTCCTTCGAGCTCCGCTATCTCTTCCCGGAGGAAATCCGCGCCGTCCTCGAGGTTGCCGGCACCGTCCCGGCGCCGCCGGACACCGACGACGCCCTCGAGATGTTCGACAAGGGGGAAGTCGCGCGTCCGTTGCCGGCGCGCCTGCCCGATTTTTCCGTGGGCGCGGACACGCTCCAGCAGGTGTGCGAGGCGGCGGTCGAGCGGGTGCGGATCGACCCCTCGATCGGCGAGAGCTTCGACCGGCGCTACTTCGAGCGGCACTTCCGGACGCTCGGCGAGATCGCGCTGGGCCCGCTCATGCTGCGGCGCTCCGCCGCGCTCGAAGCCGACTCCGTCCGCGGCGCTGTTCAGGCCATGGATGCGGAGCAGATGCGGCAGGACGCCGCGGCCGCGTTTCGCGGCGCCGCGGAGGAGCTGGTACGGGTGTACACGGCCGAAGTCCAGGCGGTCGTCCGGACCCGTCGTCTCGACCGGGACAAGGCCGAGAAGGCGCTGGCCGCGGCCGAGGAGCCCGCCCTGCGGGAGGCGCTGTCGAAACACATCGACGCCCTGAGCCCCGCGTTCGACGCCGCGCTGGCCCGGCAGCAGCTCCTCCTGCAGCAGTTGCACGCGCGCGATCTCGCCCCGCCGGAGGCGGAGGAAGCGGGCGTCGAGGAGGCGATCCGGGCCTGGACGGACGAGGTGACGAAGCTCGACCGGGGATACGTCTCCGCGGCCGCCGCGGCGCTCCTCGAAATCGGGGCCCTGTGGTCCGATCGCATGATCCCCGGCCTCCGGGCGCTGGCGGCCCTTCGCGCCCGGCGCTTGTCGAAGCGGGCCCGATGGGCGATTCTCGCGATAGTGACGTTCTTCGTCGCTGCCGCGCTGGCCTGGCTGGCCCGCGACCTGATCCCTGGCTGGCCCGGGATCTGATTCAGGACAGGGAGTACGACAGATGGCAAGGAAGATGGCACAGCAGACGAGCGCTCCCGCGCGCAAGAACCGGTGGTTCCCGATCGCCCTGGTCGTCATCGTGGCCGCCGGCGGATACTGGCTGTTCGTGGGAGGTGGACAGAGCGGCTCCGGTCCGCCGCCGTCCCCCGCCGAGTTGGCCGAAGTGCTCGCGGCGGCTGAAGCGGACCCCTCGGTCGGCTACGAGCTCGCGGAATCGGCCCCGGTAATGATCGAGGAGTTCTACGATCCGTCGTGTCCCGCCTGCGCGCAGTTCTCGGGGTTCCACGGCAAGCTCATCCGGCAGAACTACGTCGAGCCGGCGAACGGCCCGGTGCGCTGGGTTGCGTACACCATCATCCTCGGCACCTTCCCCAACTCGGTCGCCGCGGCGCTGGCGGAGCGCTGCGCGAACGAGCAGGGCCTGTACTGGCCCGTGCACGACCTCCTGCTCGCCCGCCAGACGCGCTGGTACCTGGAACAGGATCCCGCCGGCGCGATCGCCGAAATCGCCCGGGACGGGGGCGTCGACTCCGACACCTTCAACGAGTGCATGCGCGAGCGCCGCTATCTCGATGACGTCGCCAAGTCGCAAAGGGTCGCCGAGTCGCGGGGCGTGAACTCCACTCCAACGATCTTCGTGGACGGCCAGCGCGTGAACTGGCAGGGAGCGGACCCGTATACGTTCCTCGAGGGGATGATCCAGGCCCGGTTGGAGGAGATGTCGTCCGGCGACGCTTCCTCCGAGGGAGCGCCCTGAGCCCGTGAGCGAACTGAACCGGCGCCGGGGGATCGCGCTCCTGGCGCTGGCCGGCGCCTTCCTCTCCACCTACCTCTTCCTCTACGCGCTCGGCTACTACGGCGAACTCGTGTGCGGCGCGGGCGGCGGCTGCGATCTCGTGCAGGGGTCGCGCTGGGCCCGCTTCCTCGGATTCCCCGTGGCGGGCTGGGGCGTGGGCTGGTACGTGGCCGTGTTCGGCGTCTCGATGCTGGGGATCCGGGACGGCAGCGCCGCCGCCGGCTGGATCCCGCGTGTGCTGGCCGTGCTCGCCCTGGGCGGACTCGCCTTCACGATCTACCTGACGGCCCTCGAACTCTGGGTCATCCACGCCATCTGCCGCTGGTGCGTGGGCAGCGCCGTCGTCACCCTCGGAATCTTCCTCCTCACCCTCCCCGAGTTCCGCACCTTCATGCGCAGCCGAGCCGACAGCGCGACACGATAGGGCGAAAATCAAAAGTTGCATTTTTGATTTTCGACATTCAAGAGCGGGACCGTGTCGTCCGACCGGACCGGTCGGGTCAGGAACCGGGGGGGCGGAGTTCGTTCCAGCGCTCGATGAAGGCCACGGCGGCGTCGACGAAGATCTCGGTGGCGATGCGGCCGCGTTCGGTCGTGGCTTCGGCCGGATGGCGCGTGCCCCACACGCCCGTGGACGACATCTCCGCGGACGAGGTGCCCTTGCCGGTCGATTCGTCCTTGAGTCCCTCGGCGAGGAACACGGCGAGCGCCGTCGGGTCGCCGGCCAGCACGTCCGGGAGCATCGCCTCCAGGTGGGCCGGCATCGTGACCTCCGCCGGGACGGCCGCGTCCAGGTCGACCAGCGTCGGCATGAGGTAGAGCGAACTCGAGGTCTCGGGCGTCCCGCCGTGACGGTCGAGCTCGTCGGGCGGCGGCGTCGGGACCGAGGCCATCCGCTCCCGATCCCGGAACGGCCCCGACACGGCCCCCAGGTCCACCGCGATCCCCGATGTTTCCTGATTGATGCGGTCCACGATGAACGTCGTGATGGCCCGGTTCCCTCCGTGCGCGTTCAGCATCAGGAAGCGCTTGAAGCCGTGCGCGATCAAGCTCTTCACCGCCTCGACGTACACCTCCTGGATCAGCGTCGAGGGCAGGGTGATCGTCCCCTCCAACCCCATGTGATACGGGGACTGCCCCGGCAGCAGGATCGGCGCCACGAGGACGTCCGCCCGCTGCGCCACGAGCTTCGCCTGCTCGACCCCGTTCAGGTAGTCGGTGCCGATCGGCAGGTGGTTGCCGTGCTGTTCCAGCGCGGCGACCGGGATCAGGACCATGTCGCTGCGCGCGAGAAAGTCCCGCACCTCCGGCACGGTCATGTGCGGCAGGTAGTTCTTCACCTTCTCCTGCGTCCACAGCGGGTTCGTCAGCGGGTTCGTCTGGGCGGCCGCCGCGGGAGCGAGGAAAAGGAGGACAACCAGCGAAAGCGTCGAGACGGGCACGGATCGTCGCATGGGACCTCTCCTGTCGTGCTGGCAGGCCCCCCGGAAGGTGTCAGGCGGTGGCGCGCCAGAACCCTTCCAGCGCCTCTCCGTCCGGCGAGGCGCGCAGCTTGTCGAAGGCCCGGTTTCGGATCTGCCGGATGCGCTCGCGGGTCACGCCGAGGAGCGAACCGATCTCCTCCAGCGTCATCTCCTCGCCGTCGTCGAGGCCGTAGTAGAGGACGAGGATCTTCCGCTCGCGCTCGGTGAGGTAGCGCTCGAACATCTTCTCCAGGAACTCCCGGCGGGCCTGGTCCTCGACATCCTCCTCAATGTCCGCGTCGTCCATCCCCGAGAAGCGCTCCCCGAAGGACGCGCTGTCGCGGTCGGACTTGTCGAGCGGCGCGTCGAGGCTGAGTTCGGCCGAGGCCACGCGGCGCAGCGCGCGCACCGTCTCCACCGGCTCCTCCATCTCCTCGGCGATCTCACGGTCCGTCGGCGAGCGCCCCAGCTTCTGCGTGAGCGCCGTCTCCGTCCGGGAGAGCTTGACGAGGTTGGAGTTCTGGTTCAGCGGGATGCGCACGGAGCGGGTCTGCTCGGCCAGCGCCTGCAGCACCGTCTGCCGGATCCACCACACCGCGTAGGAGATGAACTTCACGCCCTTGTCAGGATCGAACTTCTTGACGGCCTTGAGCAGACCCTCGTTCCCGATGCAGACGAGTTCGGCCAGGTTGAGGCCCCGGCCCTGGTACTTTTTCACATACGAGATCACGAAGCGCAGGTTCGCCGTGACGAGGCGCTCCGCCGCGTGACGGTCGCCCGCCCGCGCCTTGCGCGCGATCTCCCGCTCGATCTGCGGGTTCTCGATGAGCGGATAGCGCTCCACGTCCTGCAGATACTGGTCGAACGAGTCGAGCGCGTGCGTGTCGAAGAACATGCGTCGGCTGGTAGCCGTCTTCGCCATATTAAGTCCGAATCCTGACCCGGGTCGGTTGTCCGATCATTCTTTGGTACAAACCTCAAATAATAGAGGAAATGGAAGCGAACCGCACGTTTTCCCGACTGCTTCTACCCCCGAGACCCCGCTCCGGCTCCCTCGCCGCCCCGGCCCGAAGCCGCGGCCGCCGCGCGTTCCCGGCGTCGCAGGCGGAGGAGATACCAGCACAGGGTGACCCAGGTGATGCCGTATCCGGCGCCGATGAACAGCCAGTGTTCGTTCATACCCGGTTCACCCTTCCTCCGGTCCCGACAGTTCGAGTTCGAGTTCCGTTGCAGCCAGCCGGTAGCGCCGCAGCCACAGGTAGGCGAACAGGAGCGTGTACGCGAGGAATCCGAGCAGCATCACGAGCCCGTACGCGCTCCACATCGACTGCGGGGACGACGGGGGCTGGTGCAGGCTCCGCCACCAGAACACCGACAGGTACACGATCGGGACCTGGACGAACGCGATGAGACCGATCACGGCCGCCCAGCGCGCGCGCCGGTCCGGATCCTCCGCCATCGACCGCACGACGAGGTATCCCGTGTAGATGGGTACGAGGAGCGCCGTGGTTGTGACTCGCGGGTCCCACGCCCACCAGATCCCCCACGTGGGCCGGCCCCACAGGGTGCCGAGGATGAGCGTGAGGACAGCGGCGACCACGCCGAGTTCCGCGGCGGAAACCGCGAGCAGGTCCCATTTCAGCCGGCGCTGTACGAGATAGAGGATGCTCATGAGGAAGACGACGAAGAAGGCGAGCATCATCACCCACGCGACCGGCACGTGGACGTAGAGCAGGCGCTGGACTTCGCCCTGCAGCCCGTCGGCGGGCAGGACGGCGAGTCCGAGCACGGTGCTGACGGCGATGAGGGCGATCGCGATCCACCCGAGCTTGGCCAGTCTATTCATTGAACCCGCATCACTCCTCGAGGACGACGGGGAAGACCCAGACACAGACGACGAACAATATCACGTCGTAGGACGCGAGTAACCTCAGCCACCCGCCGGCCCGTCCGAGCGGGTCGCCCGCCAGGAACGCTTCCGTGGCCCCGACGCTCCCGAGGACGACGGGGACGAGGGCGGGGAAGAGGAGGAGCGGCAGCAGGAGTTCGCGCGCACGCAGGTGGACGGTGAGCGCGGAGAAGAACGTCCCGATGACGGAGAAGCCGAAGGTGCCGAGGACGGCCACAAGGAGGAGTGGGCCGGCCTGCGCGGCGAAGTCGACGCTGTACAGGATCGCGGCGGCGGGGAAGAGGAGGACCTCGAGCGCGGCGAGCACGACGAGGTTGCCGGCCAGCTTGCCCAGGTAGATCGCGCGCACGTCGCCGGGATAGAGCCGCAGCAGGTGGGTGCCGCCCGCGAGTTCCTCGTTCTGGAAGGTCCGGCCGAGGGAGAGGGTGCCGGTGAAGACGATCGCCACCCAGAGGAGGCCGCCGGCCAGCCGTCCGAGCAGGTCGTTGTCCACCCCGATGGCGAAGCTGAACATGAAGAGGACGAGCGCGGCGAAGGAGAGCATCGCCGTGAAGCCCTGCCGCGTGCGGGTCTCCGAGAGGATGTCCTTCCACAGGATGGCGGCGGCTCGCCGCGCGAGCGCGCTCATGCGGTTTCGGCGGCCACCCGGCCGCCCGCCAGCCGCACGACCTCGTCGGCGTGTCGGGTCGCGTCCTCGACCCGGTGCGAGGCGATGACCACGGCGGCGCCGGCCTCGCGCCACCCGCGCACCGCCTCGTGCACGAGGCCCACGCCGTCCTCGTCCAGGCTCACGAAGGGCTCGTCGAGCAGCACCAGTTCCAGCGGGCGGAGCCGAAGCCGCGCCAGCTCGAGACGCTGGCGCATTCCGGTCGACCACGCGCGCACCGGGACGTCCGCCGCTCCGCCGAGATCGACCGCGGCCAGCGCGCCCCGCAGGTCGGCGTCCGTGGCGTCCGTCCCCGACATGCGAGCCGCGAAGCGCAGGTTCTCAACCCCGGTCAACTCCTCGTACGCGTGCCCGCCGGCCGTCATGAACGCGGTGCGCGCCCGGATCTCGTCCCCGCCCGCGGGGAGGGTATGACCCAGGACCCTCAACTGGCCCGCCGTCGGCCGGAGCAGCGTCGAGATGAGGCGGAGCAGCGTCGTCTTGCCCGTCCCGTTCGCGCCGAGCAGGGCGACGACCGCCCCGCGCGGCACGGCGAGGTCGACCCCGCGCAGCGCCCAGCGGCGGCCGAAGCGCCGGGTGACGCCCTCCGCGGCGACCGCGAGGCTCACCGGCGCGCCCGCGCGATTGGCCAGCCGCCGGGACCGCTCATACGTTCCGCCGCATGGAACTCGACCGGATCGCCCGTCTCGCCGGAGGCGGCGGGGGCAAGGTGCTGCTCTACGTGCTCGACGGGCTGGGCGGGCTGCCGCGCGAGCCCGGCGGACCGACCGAACTCGAGGCCGCCCGCACCCCGCACCTCGACGAACTCGCCCGCGCCGGAACGTGCGGCCTCCACGACCCCGTTGCGCCGGGCATCACCCCGGGCAGCGGCCCCGGCCACCTGGCCCTGTTCGGCTACGACCCCCTCGTGTACGAGACCGGCCGCGGCGTGCTCGAAGCCCTCGGCATCGAATTCCCCCTCCGGCCGGGCGACATCGCCGTGCGCGCCAACTTCTGCACCCTCGACGCCCACGGCCGGGTGGCCGACCGCCGCGCGGGCCGCATCCCGTGCGAGGAAGCCGCCCCCCTGGCCGCCCGGCTCAACGGCATCGAACTCGACGGCGCCCGCTGCACCGTGCGCCACGTGAAGGAACACCGCTTCGTCCTCGTCCTGCACCCCGATGGGCCGGCGGGCGACGCCGTGAACGACACCGACCCCGGCCAGCCCGGGCTGCCGACCCGAGCCCCCGTCGCGCGGAACGCGGCATCCGAGCCGACCGCGCGACTCCTCGCCGCTTGGCTCGAAGCCGCCGCCGAACGGCTCGCCGGCCACGCGCAGGCGAACATGGCGCTCCTGCGCGGCGTCTCCAGCCAGCCCGGCTGGCCCCGCTTCAGCGACGTGTTCGGCATGCGCGCCGCCGCAGCCGCCGCGTACCCCATGTACCGCGGCGTCGCGCGCCTCGTCGGCATGGACGCGCGCACGGTGCCCGCGGGCGCCCCCCCGCTCGTCGACGCCCTGAAGGCGCGGTTCGCCGACTACGATTTCTTCTTCCTCCACTTCAAGCCTCCCGACAAGGCCGGAGAAGACGGCGACTTCGACCGCAAGGTAGCCGCCATCGAGGAAGCGGACGTCATCGTCCCCGACCTCGTCGATGCGGGCCCCGACGTCATCCTCGTGACCGGCGACCACTCGACCCCCTCCGTCATGAGCAGCCACAGCTGGCACCCCGTGCCCTTCCTCCTCCACGGCCCCCCGGCCCGCAACGACGCCGCCACCACCTTCGGCGAGACCGCCTGCCGCGCCGGCGTCCACGGCCGCGTCCGAGGCTGCGACCTCATGCGCCTCGCCACGGCCAGCGCCGGTCGCCTCACGAAGTTCGGAGCCTAGCCCGAACGCGCGAATCCGTACAGCCCAAGCGGGTTTTCGGCGATTCCGACGCCCCCATCCAGCCTCACCGCTCATCCAACAAGAGCGAAGTATCACCCTCGGGCGACGTATAAGAAGTGGGGGGTGCATCGGAAACGTTCGGAGGAGTCGGAGGAGGTAGCGGATGATCATCGTTCTCGCGGGCTCGGAAAACGACGCGGCGCTGATCGCGCGAGCGGCCGGCACGGCCGCACGGGTTGTGACGGATGCCGTTCAGTTCACGAACGGCGATGGCCCCGTGGAGTGTCTGATTCTCGGTTGCCGCCATCCTATCCCGGCGGAGACGATCGAACTCCTGCGGGACATCGAACGGAAGAGGCTGTGGATTCCCCTCATCCTCGTCACGGATCGCGAACCCGAAGCCGTGCGCCGGCTGAGCGACGTCAAGACGTCGGCCGTCGTCTGGTTCGCGGACCTCCACACCGAACTCCCGCTCGAGATCGAAGCCGCCCGCGGGTCGGTCCCACTCCTGCGCCTGGCCGAGCAAGCCGGGGAAGCGACGCTGCCTCCCGCCCTCAGAACCGCGCTGCCGTGCGGCGGCCGGTCTGGGTTGGCTGGGCGTGACGCACAGGGCGGCAGGACGACCCTGAGCCAATACCTGGTGTATTCTGGGTTCGGAACTCGTCGTCGCCGGCAGGGACCTGCAGCGGCCTGGGTCGATACACGTTTTTACCCTGGAGGGAGAGTGGCTGCGGTCTTTCGGCCACTTCTACGATACCGACAATCATCGCGTCTCGGCCATCCTCCACCGTTCCAAGGTGGCTTGCCTGGAAGCATCGCGGCAGATTGTCGTGGCGCCGGTGTTTCTGCCAGAACTCAGGAAGTACGACGCACACGGACGATTGCTCTGGTGGTCCGCTTTGGACGGCCTGTCGCCGGTGTACTTGGAGGAGATGCCCAATGGGGCCATTGCGACCGGAACGCCGGAGGAAGGATACCATGGGACAGTGGCGGTACAAGCCGACGAGGACCTCAACGCGGTGATACTCCAGGTGGCCTTTGTGACGCGGGAGCGCCGGAGAAGGGGTGAGGCTCCAGACATTTCCACGTACGTATTCGACTTGGACGGCGGGGCAGGCAGCCTAATGGATGGCGATCTCGATACCGTTCGGGACTTGTATCCTGGCGGCGCCCTGCTGTCGGCCCGGCTTCCGTTCCCCACGCTGCGTGTTGTTTCTTGGGGCGGGGATACCGAGCGGGGAGCCGCCGGAGGCGCGCCGTGAGACCGGCAGCCTTCGCCCGGCGGGACGATCGCTCCGGCACGCGGCACCTGCTGCTTGCGGCGATAGCCCTGAGTGTCGCGTGGCCGATGGCGGCGGCGGGGCAGGAACCGGGTCGGGTGGCGGGGGTGGTCCGCGCCGAGGACACCGGCGTGCCCGTCGAGGGCGCCGCCGTTCGGCTGGCGGGAGGGGACGTCGCAGTGGCTGAAACCGTTACGGGCGCGAGCGGCGCCTTCTCCTTCGACGGCATCGCGCCGGGTGAGTATGTGCTCGGCGTACGGCGCATCGGGTTTGCCGCGTACAGCGTGCCGCTGGAAGTGGGACCCGACGGGGCGGCCCCGCTCGATGTGCGGCTGTCGGTGGACCCGGTCGAGCTGGCGCCGCTGGAGGTGGATGTCGAGGGCCGACCGCTCCGCCTGGTCGAGACGGGCTTCTACGACCGGCTGGAGGAGGGCTGGGGCACGTACTTCGAGCCGGAGTGGATCAGAACCCGAAGCGCGGGCTTCACCCGGTTGCCGCACTTCCTGTCAAACCTGCAGATGCGGGCCCCCCTGTCCCGGTGTCCCACGGTGCAGGTCTGGTACGACCGGAGACTTATTGGGACAGTCGATGGCTGGGGGACCAGCAAGCCGGCGTCGCTCAATCCGGCCGGCACGCACCAGTCCACCGTGGAGTCGCCCGCGCGACTGTTGGACGAACTGTCCGTGGCGGATCTGGGCGCCGCTGAACTGTACCCGACTTCGTCTCCCATCCCGCTCTTTGCGCTCAACACTCACACGGTTCGCTGCGGGGCCATCATCTTGTGGTCCGATTGGCTGGCGCGGATAGGGGGGGAGGTTCCGCAGATCGACGTGAAGCTCTGCGAGCCGGCCGGCGGCACCACCGAGGTGACACTCGACGGGACGGTCGAGGACCGGCTCACCGAGGTACGGCTGCCGGCGGCCCGCATCCGGGCGTCGTTCGCGCCGGCTGGGGAGGAGGAGCCGCCTGAACTCCGCGAGCTCGAGGTGCGGTCCGATTCGACGGGCCGCTTCCGGCTCTGTGACCTCCCGTCGGGAACCGACATCGCGCTTGTGCCCTCCTACGGCCCCCACCCGGGCGAGACCGCCACGCTCCGCGCCGAACCCGGCGCCGCGGCTCGTCTGGTCGTCCCCGTCACGATGCCGGGATCCGTCGTGGGTCGGGTGGTGAACGGGAACACGGGACGGGGCTTCTCCGCGGTGCCCGTGGTGCTGGTCGGCACAGATGTGCGGGCCGTGACCGATGGAAGGGGTCGCTTCACGATGGAGGATCTGCCTCCGGGCTCGTACCAGGTGCGGGCCGACTGCGGCGGCTTCGAGTCGCCGACGCCGCGGGTCGTCGTCTCAGAGGCCGGGCAGGCCCGCGTCCTCCTCGTCTTGGAGCCCAAAGACCGCTCCGGCCCCCACCTGCGCCGCTGCGATAACTGACGCCGCCGGAGCCAGGCTGCGCTACGTACTCTTCGGAGTGTCCACGCAGTTCGGAGTCCGGTAGACTCCTCCCATGCCGTACAGCCCGAGAGTGGACCTGTCCCACGGCGCGTTGCTACTCCTGGCGAGCCTCCTCGCTTGTGGGCGTGAGGGCGACGTCACGGAGTTGCGAGTTGCGGACGATCGGGAGCTGATTGACGTCTCCGCGTCGCTGGAGGCGCCATCGGGTCCGGCGTGCGAATCGGGGTGGAAGTGAACCCTGCTTCGGAGGCCGAGGCCTTTCGGCGGATTCTCGACGCGCAGTTGACGCCGGACGGCCGCTTCATCGTGGCGCTCGATGCAAGTCCGCCGTTCGTGCATGTCTTCAACCCCGACGGATCGCTCGAAGCCGCCTTTGTTCCACGCGGCCAGGGACCCGGCGAAGCCGAGAGTCCCGAGGCGCTGGCGGTTTCCAACGACCGCATCCTCGTGCTGGAACCGGGCCGCGCCTCCGTGCTCACACTGGACGGGGAACTCGTCGAGGACCGGCCGATCGATTTCTGGCCGACATCTGCGGCGCGTGGCTGCGCCGACGGTTTTCTGGTCTACGGTCCCGGCGCCTACGACGATGGGTCCATCGTCTGGATCCGGTCATTCCAGGCCCTCGAAGAGACTCCGGTTTCCATCCTCGACGGCGCGAGTCCGGCGGAGGTTTCGGCCTACCGGAGCCGCGACCGGGGCCGCTCGAGCCGTCTCGCTCGCGCGGGAGGGCTGGCCGTACTCCACCACGACGGACGAACCCCCCGGAAAATGTCTTCGTACGGGCGCTGGGCGTGGAACTGCACTAGCTAGTTCTCGTCCGTAAATCGCTTCATGGCAGAGCTTTACCGGCGTGTTTTCACCAGT
>NZ_CANPWG010000033.1 GCF_947581915.1 Candidatus Palauibacter scopulicola | reverse complement strand
ATCCGTGATACATCTAACAATACATCAACAACTTGCGAGTTTGCGGACGAGAACCAGCTAGTGACTCCCTCCACGCTGACGACGCCTTCCGAACCGACGACGCCCTCCACGCGCGAGGCGCGCTCGGGGTCGGCCGGGCTCTGCGGGATCGGGGTGTCGCAGGCCAGGGCGAACAGGCCCAACCCGGCTGCGGCGGTGAGAATGGAAGCCCGGATTCGAGGCTTCTTCGTCGCGGTCCTGATCATCATGAGTCTCCTTTCGATTACCGAGTGGCCGCCGCGGATCAGGGCCGGCGCCGGATCCGGCGTGCGCCGGCACCCCGCAGCGACGGTCAAGAGAAGGCGCGCGTAGCTTCGCGCGGAGGCGCCGCGGGCCAGCACGCGGCGGTCGCAGTCCCCTTCCACGGCGAGCCGGAGCCTGGCGAGCGACCACCAGACCGCAGGGTTCCAGGGCGAGAGCGCCGCGAGCAGGAGCCCCGCCGCCAGGAGTACCGGATCGCGCGCCCGCACGTGTTCCCGTTCGTGCAGCACGACCATCGCGAGTTCCTTCTCCCCGAGACCGAAGGTCCAGGTCGGAAGGACGATCCGGGACCGGATCAGCCCCACGACCGCCGGCCCGAACCGGTCCGAGCGCAGCACTTCCTGGCCGCAGGCGTCCCGAGGCTCCCACGTCGCGCGTAGGCGCCGCAGCCGCAGGCAGATGAGGGTGAAGAGGATGAGGACGACGCCGGAACCCACGATCCAGAGGGCTCCGAGGGGATCTCCGATCCCGATTCCCGCGAGGAGGCTCCCGCCCTGCGCGGGAAGCGACGGAGCCGCCGTTCCGAGTTCGTACAGGAGGTCGACGGGAAGGGCGAAGGGTCCGGGACCGGCCGCGGCTGCCGCGGCCGGAAGGAACCGGGGGAGAAACGGCGCCAGCGCGCCGACGCCCAGGGCGCCGAGCCAGAGCCACCGTGTCGGCCGCCCGTGGGCCCGCAGGCCCCGATCGAGGCACCACGCGGCCCCGGCGACGAGGACGGCAACGATCAGTCCGTACATCATCGTGGCCAGAGTCACGGCTCGTCCTCCTCCAGTTCATCGAGGATCCGCCGCATGCGCTCCAGTTCCTCCGGCGAGACCTCCCGTCCCGAGATGAGCTGGGCGAGGACGAGTTCCGCCGATCCGCCGAAGATCTTGTCCCGGATGCGGGCCAGGGCCGTCTCCCCAGCGGTCTCGGAGGCGACGAGCGGGAAGTAGCGGTACGCGCGACCCTCCGCCTCGTGCCGGACGGCGCCCTTCTTCTCCAGGATCTGGAGGATCTTGAGAACGGTCGTGTAGCCGACCTCGTCCTCGAGTGCCTCCATGACCTCGCTCACGGAGCCGGACCCGTGGCGCCACAGGACGCTCATGATGTCCAGCTCCCGGTCGCTGAATGTCGGATCCCTCAAGGCTTCACCTCCTCCTGCCAGCGCCGTGGCAGCGTCCCCGCTCAAGCGTGTACGAACATCTTCGTACGAAACGATACGTGGTTCGGCACCCCCTGTCAACGAAGGTCTTCGTACCATGCGTCGGCCCTTGTGAATTCGCACCCGGCGAACGAGGCTCCCGGAACGATCGGGGCCTCCGGGGAGGACGCCTCCGGGGAGGACGCCTCCGACGAGGCCACAACCGACGGGATGACAACCAGCGGCGACGATGGATCTGACCCGGGAAGAGCGAGAGATCCTGGACGGGAGCCGGGGGGAGATCCCCCGCAAGCTCCTCCTCACCATGGTCCGCTTCGGCGAGGCGATGGATGCGGAGCGGCTCGTGCCGGTGGAGGGTCCCGGGCACCTCGTGATCCCGGAGTCCAAGCCCGGCGTGGGGGCGCGGACGGAGTTTCTCGAGTCGCTCGTCGACGCCGGAGTCCGGGCCGCGCTCCCCTTCACGGCCGACCCGGCCACGATCCTCAACGAGACGCTGTCGGATCTGACGGACGACCAGCGGGAGCGGCTCGCCCGCGCCTACCCGATGGAGGTGCGCTACCGGGAGGCGCTCACGAAGCTGGGCCTGCGCGACGCGGGCGGCCTCACCTGCACGCCGTGGTTCGAGGAGGTGGCGAACCGGCCCTCGTACGGCCAGATCGTGGCGTGGGCGGAGTCCTCCGCGGTCGTGTACGCGAACTCCGTCATCGGCGCGCGCACGCACCGGAATCCCGGGATCATCGACCTCATCTCGAACGTCGTCGGCAAGACGCCGCGCGCCGGCCTGCTGACCGACGAGGGACGGCGCGCGAGCTGGCTCGTCGAGGTCGAGGCGGAGGGGCCGATCAACGGCCAGGTGCTCGGCTACATCGTCGGGCGCGAGGTCGGAGACGGGATCCCGTGGGTTACGGGCCTCGCGGACATGCTCGAGGGCGGCGAGCACCCCGCCAGCGGGAAGTTCCTGCGCGACTTCGGGACGAACGCTTCCGTGGGGGGCGGCGTCGGCCTCTTCCACGTGGAAGGCGTCACCGTGGAGGCGAAGCGGTACGGCCGGCGGCTCATCCGGGGCGACGCGCGCCGGCTGACGATCGACGCGGAGCGGATCGAGTCGATCGGGGCGTCGCTGCGCGCCGACCGCCCGGTCGAGGAGCTACGGCCGAACAAGGTCCTGCTCGGCTGCCCGCACCTCACCTACGACCAGCTCTGCGCGTGGACCGACGCGGTGGAGGACGAACTCGCGCGTGCCGGACGCGACCGCCTCGCGGTGGAGACGGTCTTCGTGGCGGCCCCCGACGTGGTGTCCCGCTTCCGCGCCGAACATCCGGGCTTCGCGGCCCTCGCCCTCGCGGGCGGACACGTGGGCTCCTTCTGCCTCGAAGCTTTCATGCAGGACCCGATCCTCGCGCCCGCCTGCGTCGTCACGAACTCGAACAAGCTCCGCTACTACAGCCGCAACGTGTACATGCTCGACGACGAGGCGCTCCTGCGGGTGATGGTGACGGGCAACGCCGAGGGTGGCGCCGCGCCCTCCACGGGGGCCTCCTCAGGGACCTCCCCCGAGGATCGCGCCTGATGCCCTGCCTTCAGGGCCGGGCGCTGATCGCCGGCGAGATCGCGGCGCCGGCCGCCGTGTCCCGGGTCGGGTTCAACCCCTTCGCAAGCTTCTGCGACCAGTTCGACGGCGGGATCGACACGGCCGTGTGCGGGGATCCGCAGAACACCGAACTCTTCGGCGAGCCGCTCACCGGGCGGATCGTCCTCGCGCCCTTCTGCGTGGGCTCGACGTCGGCCGGGCCCTGCTGGGAGCGCATGGCGGAACTCGGCCTCGCCCCCGCCGGACTCCTCCTGCCGGGGGACGTGGATCCGCTCACCGCCGGAGGCCTCATCCTGGCCGATGTCTGGCTCGACACGCCGATCGTGTGCGTGGACCGGCTGGGGCCCGAACTGCTCGACCGCGTCGAAACCGGCGACGAACTGCGCGTCGGCCGCGACGGCGTGGTGAGCTGGTAACCGTCAGTCGTCGGAGGCCGTGAGCCAGCCCTCCCGCTCGAAGGCGGGCGACGGATAGGTGTAGAACCCCTTCCCCGACTTCACGCCCAGTTCCCCGCGCTCGACCATCCGGTCGAGGAAGCCGGGCGGCTTGTCCGACGGGTCTCCGGAGGCCTTGTAGTACACGTTCTCGATGTCGCGCACGACGTCGAGTCCGACCACGTCCATGAGTCCGCACGGCCCCACCGGCGTGCCCCAGTCGAGCATCCACGCCCGGTCGATCTCTTCCGCGCTCAGGTAGCCGCCGGCGATCAGGTGCAGCGACTCCTTCTTGATGGCGCGCCAGATCCGGTTCGTGGGATAGCCCTGGATCTCGCGGCGGGCGACGATCGGCACGAGGCCGAGGCCGCGCAGGAACCGCTTTGCCGCGTCGGTCGTCGCGGGGTCGGTGCCGGGGTGTCCCATGACCTCGACCTTGATGTCCTCCGGCGGGCCGAAGTTCATGTTCGTGAATCGCCCGGGGCGGCCCGTCGACTCCGCCATCCACGAACCCGGCAGCGAGGAGGTGTTGGAGGCGATGAAGGCCTTCCCCGGCGCCGCCGCGCCGATCCGCCCGAGGACGACGCGTTTCAGTTCGAGGTCTTCGTGGACCGTTTCGATGACCCAGTCCGCCTCCCGCACGCAGTCCTCGAGATCCCGGCACGCCTCCACGAGCCCATGGGTCGCGCCGGCCCCGTGCCCGTCCCCCCCGTCCGCCCCGTCCGCGGCCTCGAGCAGCGCGCGCACATCTTCGATCGCTCCGGCGAGCGCCTCCTCCGAGATATCGTGCAGCCGCGCGCGCACCCCCCGCACCGCGCAGCCGTAGGCGATCCGTCGTCCCATCGTTCCCGCGCCGATGATGGCTACGGTCCCCGCGACGCGCTCCGAGCCGGACATGGCATCCTCTTGTGAATCGGTGTCAGATGGCCAAGGCTCCCGGAGGACCGGGAACAGCCTCCCGAGACGAACACAGCCTTCACAGCCCTCCGAGGAGCAGATGACCACGACCTGGAACTACGGCGACCCCTACGCCTACATGGACAGGGTCGCCGGCGGCATGCCCCCCGTCATCATCTGTCTGGCCGCGAACGGCGGCATTCAGGGGAAAGAGTATAACCACGCCCTCCCGGAGACGTCCGAGGAGCTCGCCGAATCCGTCGGCGAGGCGTACGACGCGGGCGCCTCGATGGTGCACATCCACGCCCGCAACCCCGAGACGCTGTGGAAGGGGGCGACGACGACGGAGGTGTGGCGCGAGGCGAACCGCCGCCTGCGCGAGCGCTGCCCCGAGATCATCATCAACAACACCACCGGCGGCGACCTGTGGATGGACGATGAACAGCGCCTGTCGTGCCTCGACGCCAACCCGGAGGTCGCATCGCTGAACCTCGCCCCGGACATGGGCAAGTTCAAACTCAAGCCGCGCGGAGAGGAGTACACGCACCCCCGCCCCGCGATCGACTTCGACGACTGCACGCCTTTTTCCTACAAGCAGATCGCGCACTTCGCGGCGGAGATGAAGGCGCGCGGCATCAAGCCCGAACTCGAGACCTACCACCCCGGCTGCGGGTGGGTGATCCGGGACCTGATGGCGCAGGACCTCATCGAGCCGCCCTACTGGGTCCAGACCGTGATGGGCTACCAGACGTCGAGCTGGCCGACCGTCGACAACGTCGTGAACATGGTCCGGGAATTCCCGGAGGGTTCCGTGTGGCTGTGCTCAGGCATCGGGCCGCACCAACTGCCGATGACCACGCTCGCCACCCTCATGGGAGGACATGTCCGCGTCGGCCTCGAGGACAACATCTACTACCGCCGCGGCGAGAAGGTAGAGAGCAACCGCCAGCTCGTGGAGCGCGCCGTCCGGATCGCGCACGAGCTGAACCGCGAGGTCGCTACGCCCGCGCAGGCGCGCGAAATGCTCGGCCTTTCCCCGACTCCGTCACAGTACGGCTGAGCCCATGACAGAACCCACAACCAGGCCGGCGACCCCGGACGCAGGCGGCGAACGCGAGGTCCTCGGAAGGGGGATCCGGCTCCGGTCGCTCTTCTCGCTCGCCTTCGGGACGATCATCGGCGTCGGCTGGATCACGGTCATGGGGGCGTGGCTGAGCGGCGCCGGCGCGATCGGGGCCATCATCGCGTTCGTGCTCGGCGGCCTCGGCATTCTCGCGATCGGGCTCTGCTACTCGGAGATGGCGGCCGCGTACCCGGTCACCGGCGGCGAGGTCGCGTACGTGTTCGAGGCGTGGGGGGCGCGCTGGAGTTTCGCCGCCGCGTGGTTCCTCGCCTTCTCCTACATCTTCACGACCTCCTTCGAAGCGATCTCCGTGGAATGGGTCGTGTCGGCGCTCGTCCCGGGGTTCGGCGGTCCGGTCATCTACACGCTGCTGGGGCAGGAGGTGCGGCTGTGGAGCCTCGCCCTCGGGCTCGCCGTGATGGCCGCGATCACGCTCATCAACTACCGCGGCGGAAAGACGGCCGCCTGGTTCCAGGACCTGATGACGGCGGGGCTCATCATCCTCACCCTCATCTTCGTCATCGCGGGCATCGTGGGCGGCAGCGTCGCGAACCTGGAGCCCATGTTCAGCGGGACGACGCCGGGGGCGGCCCTGATCGGCGTGGGCATCGTGCTCGGGACCGCCGCGTTCTGGTTCGCCGGCTTCGACACGATTCCACAGGCGATGGAGGAGGTGGAGGAGGGCGCGAAGCTGCGGCTCCTGCCGCGCGTCATGGGCGCCTCGATCCTGTTCGCGCTCGTCTTCTACTGTCTCGTGATTCTGGCGACGGCGATGAGCATGCCCCGCGCGGAACTGCTCGCGTCCGAGCTTCCCGCCGCGGCGGCGATCGAGGCCGCCCTGGGCTCGCCGTTCCTGGGCCGGATCGTGCTGTTCGCCGGACTGTGCGGACTCATCACGACGTGGAACGCGATCTTCTTCGCCTCCACGCGGATCGTCTTCGCCATGGCGCGCGCGCACATGATCCCGCACCGGCTCGCCAAGGTGCATGACCGCTACGGCTCGCCGTCGGCCGCGGTCATCTTCGTGGCCGTCATGGGGAGCGTGGGGGCGCTGTTCGGCCGCAACGCCATCCTCGTCATCGTCGGAGGCGCCGCGATCTCGGCCATGATCGTCTTCCTGGTCGTCGTGCTCGGGGTCCTGCGGCTGCGGAAGACGCGCCCCGACCACCCGCGTCCCTACACCGTGCCCGGCGGCCGGGGCTTCCTGGTTCTCAGCGCCGTCGTCGCGCTCGGGCTGCTCGGCGCTTCGATCTGGGAACCCTTCCACGGGGCGGGCGGCCGGATTCCCGCCGAGTGGATCGTCCTCGTCGTGTGGGCGGCGCTGGGGCTCGTCTTCTACCGCGCCGCCGCGCCCCTCCGGCGCGAAGTGAGCGAAAGGCAACTCCGCTGGCTCATCCTCAGCGACGAGGATCCGAAGTGAACACGAGCCGACGCAGCTTCCTCCGCCGGTCCGCGGGCGCGCTGGCGCTGGCCCCGATCGTGCCCGTGGGGCGGCTCGCGCTGCGCGCCGTGCGGGACGGTGCGCTTCCCGATCCCGCGATGCACTCGGCGGCCGACCCGGGACCGCAGGAGGCGTGGGTGGCCCGGGCGCGCGCCGAGATCCCCGCTTCGACGGAGAGCCTGTACTTCCAGACGGGCGGGATCGGCCCCGCGCCGAACGCGGTCATCGACCACGTCCAGGAACGGCTCGCCTTCCAGAACCGGAGTCCGGCCGAGCCCGGCATCTCGGACGAGATGGCGCGGGTCGAGCCCGACCTTAGGGCGCAGTTGGCGCGCGTGTTCGGCGCCGAAACCGAGGAGGTCGCGCTCACGCACAGCACCTCCGAGGGGATCTCCATCGTCGCCTGGAGCCTGAACTGGGAGCCGGGAGACGAGGTCGTGATCTCCAACACGGAACACCCCGCCAACGTCGTCCCGTGGTACGTCCTCCGGGACCGGTTCGGGATCGCGATCCGCGAGATCGACCTGAGTCCCGGAACCGGGCTCATCGACGAGATCCGCGACCAGCTCTCGGACCGCACGCGGATGGTGAGCATCAGCCACGTATCGCGGAACAACGGACGAACGCTGCGGACGGACGAGTCCGCCGAACTGGGGGACTTGCTGCGCTCCCGCGGCGTGCGCTACCACCTCGACGGCGCGCAGGGCCCCGGCTGCGTGGCGACCGACTTCCGCGCGCTCGGCTGCGATGGCTATTCGACGTGCGGCCACAAGTGGCTGCTCGGTCCCAAGGGCACGGGCGCGCTCTTCGTGCGCCGAGAGATACTGGACGACGTGCAACTGAGCTGGGCCGGCTCCCACAGCCACGCGACGATGGACTACGAGGGCGCCTACACCCTGCTCCCCAGCGCCGCCCGCTACGAGTTCGGCACCCGCGCCCTGGCGGACTTCGCCGGCTTCGCCCACGCGGTGGAGTGGATGGAGGACATCGGCCTTGAGAGGATCGAGGAGCGGGTCCAGTCGCTCGTCGACCACGCGATCGAAGTCGTGGACGCCACCGAGGGACTGGGCGTGTCGTCCCCGCGGGCACGCCCGGACCGCTCGGGCGTGTTCGTCGTTCAACTCCCGGAGGGATGCGACGCCACGCAACTCTACAACGACCTGCGCGAAGACGAAGGGATCCTCGCCTCCCCGGTCCGGGCGGAGCGCGACTTCCGGCTCTCCATCCACTTCTTCAACACCCGCGAAGAGATCGACGCCGCCGTCGCGGCCGTCTCGGATCGCTGCACCTGATCTGGCTGGGGCCTCCGCGGCGATTGTCGTCCCTACACCACCCGTCTCGGGAGCCGCGGGTTCATGGACTGGATGATTCCGAGGAAGCCGCGGCCCGTCCGTTCGGCGACGGTGTGGGGAAGCACGGACGGATGGTCGGGGCCGACGAGCGTGGCGACATCGCCGACCTCGACCGTCTTCTCCGGGCCGATGTCGAGGATGGTGTGCGCGGAGTTGACCCCGCCCGCGACGGGGTACAGGCGGCCGTTGATCAGCACCTCGCACGTCCCGTTCGCTTCGGACGGATAGCCGTCGGTGCGGCCGACCGGCAGCAGCGCCACCCAGGTGGCCCGGTCGGCGGTGAAGGTGTGGCGGAAACCCGCGCTGTCGCCCGGCTCGAGGCGTTCGACCCGCACCACGCGCGCATTCATGCGAAACACGGGCCTGAGGTCGGCCATGTCCCGGGCGCCTTCGCCGCCGGAAAGGTGGTTTCCGAACAGCGCGTTCCCGGGCCGCACCATGTCGTAGTGCGCCTCGGGCAGGTTGAACAGCTCGAAGGAGGGTGAAGCGTGGAGGGTGCCGAGGGGGAGGCTCTTCCCGCGGGCCCATGCGAGGAGCTCCTCGAAGCGCGCGAGCTGCTCCCGGTTGAAGTCGAGATCGTGCATGAACATGGTGTAGGTGCCGTTCACGTCGACGTATTCGCTCTGCACGAGTTCCTCGATCCACCCGCGCGCGCGGGTGTACGGCATCCCCTCCCGGTTCATCCCCGTATCGATGAAGAGCTGGACGGGCACGGGACGGCCGAGTCGCCGGGACACGCTCCGCAGCCGCGCGGGCGCATCGTCCAGCCACACGGACGGGAGCACGTCGTGTCTCGCCAGCTCCTCGATCTCATCCTCGGATCCCTCCGCCATGACCACGATCGGCTTGGTCACCCCCTCCTCGCGCATGGCGAGCGCCTCCTCGACGCGCACGGCGGCGATGCCGCCCACCTCGGGCATCCCGGCGAGGAGCGGCCCGACCGCACGGTCGCCCAGGCCGTAGGCGTTGTTTTTCACCACCGCGAGGATGGGGCGGCCGCCCGCCAGCCGCGCGGCCTCGCGGACGTTGTGGGCCCAGGCAGCGCGGTCGAGTTCGATCCACGGGTCGAAGCGCTCGGGAGTCCAGGTGCGGTCGGCGGTGCCGGCGGCGGATAACAGGCCAGCGCCTGGACTGCGCGTCCTCGCAGCGGTGGCGCAGCCGGAGGTCGCGGCGAGGCCCAGGGCTGCGCCGGTCAGGTGGAGGAAGCGGCGGCGCGGAAGAGGCGGTGACGGGCGATCCATGGGGCCCTCCGGGCTGAGCGGGGCAATACAGGCTGACCTTGGCGTTGCCAACTTTTTCCTGAAGACACTACGCTTCGCCCATGAACACGATCAACATCTCGCGCTCTGCAGACCGTCAGCTCCTTCGAGATCTCCTGCTCGAGGGTGGTCAGTCCGCTCCCATCGTCACCGCCGACAGGCTTTACTTCGAGATGTTGCGCGCCCGGATTCGCCGACACTCGACGGAGTGACGGCCCGAGGGCGGCGGAGGCGTAACGTCCCCGCGTACGTCTGGACGATCCTGGCGCTGGTGGCGGGTCTGGCCGCGGGCGGGTTCCTCTCCGTGCCGCTCGCGCCGGTGGCCGACGCCACGGCCACGCTCATCGCCTGGGTGGTCGCCGTCGTGCCGCTGCTGATCCTTGCCGCCCTCAGCCCGGCCATCGCCACTCTGGTGCGGCGCGGGCTCGCCGGGCGCTTCGCCGGCGCGGTCGTCCTGTGGTACGTCTTCACGTCTACCGTCGCCGGACTCATCGCCGTGGTGACCTCCGCCACGATCTTTCGCATCCCGCTGGCCTCGGGAGACCGGGGCGTATGGACCGAAGCCGCGGCCATGCTGCGGAGCCTCGGAGAGGGCGGAGCCTCGTGGCCGCTGCTCGCGATCCTCGCCGGCGTCCTGCTCGGGGCGTTCGGCGCCCGGCACGATCCGACCTACCGCGTGCTGCGAAGAATCGCCGACTCGATCGAGAGGGCGGGCGGCAAGCTGGCGTACGTCATGCTCCCGCTCATCCTCGCCTTCGGCATCACCCTGGGCGTGCGCTTCGGCGCGAGCATGGGGCTATCCCACTATCTGACGATGGCCGCCTACACCTGCGGGCTCGTCCTGGTCTGGTGGGCGTTCTACACGTTCGTGCTCGTCCGGAGGGTCGGACGGCGGCCCGTGGGGCCCGTGTTGAGGGACTACTATGCGCCGACCGCGGTCTTCGCCGCGGGCACGTGTTCGTCGCTGGCGACGCTCCCGGTCAACCTCGCCAACGCAAAGAAGGTCGGCGTGCGCGAGGAGGTGGCGGACTTCGTCCTCCCGTTCGGCGCCGTCGCGAACCTGGACGCGAGCGCGCTCGCCTACGTCGCGTACGGACCCTTCGTCGTGAGCTACGTGTTCGGCCTGGAACTGAGCTGGATGATGATGCTCGCCGCGTGGCCCGCCGTCGTCCTGTTCACGATCGCCGCTCCGGGGCTCCCGGCCGGGATGGGGACGGCGCTGTGGAGCGCGACGCTGTTCGCGAGCATGCTGGGGCTCGAAGGCCAGGCACAGGGCGAGTTCATTGCGAGCTGGATCGCGCTCTCCGGAGGCATTCCGGACATGCTGCGCACGGCGACGAACACGACCGGAGATGGCTACACCGCAATCATCTTCGACGGCCGCTTCGATGAGTTCTTCGCGAGGGACCGTGGCTGACGGGACCGTGGCTGACGGGGCCGTGGCCAAGGCCGGCGTGGATCTCTCGCCCGGAGCGCGGCGGCTCGTGCACGTGAACGGACGGGTGCTGCCGGGTGAAGTCGTCGTGATCGTGACCGATCCGACGATGGGGCGGTACGCGGAGGCCGTCGCCACGGCCGCCCGCGAGGCCGGGGCCGCCGTGACCGTCTGCATCATCCCGATGCGGGACCAGGACGGGCAGGAGCCACCGCCGCCCGTCGCGCGCGCCATGGCCGAAGCGGCGGTGATCTTCTCTCCTGTACGCGTCTCGATCACCCACACCCGGGCGATGCGGGCCGCCCTCGAGGCGGGGGCGCGCGTCTGCATGATGACGGCGTACACCGACGCGATCATGACCAGCCCCGCGCTGCTCGAGACCGACTTCGAGGCGCAGGTCGACGTCTGCCGCCGCCTCGGCGCGGCGTTCACGGAGGGCGAGTCCGTGCGGCTCACCTCACCCCGCGGGACGGATCTCCGCTTCGGGATCGAGGGGCGTGTCGCCAACGTGCTCACGAACATCCCCGATCCCGGAGAACTGGCCCCGGTCCCCGACATCGAAGTCAACGTCGTGCCGGTGACGGGTTCGGCCGAGGGCACGCTCATCTTCGACGCCTCGGTGCCCTACCTCGGCATCGGCATCCTGAAGGAGCCCATCGTCTGCTCCGTGCGCGACGGCGTCATCGTGGAGATGGCCGGCGGTGCGCAGGCGGACTTTCTGCGCGAGCACCTGGAGTCCTTCGGAGACCCGCACTGTTTCAACGTCGCCGAGTTGGGCGTCGGCCTGAACCCGAACGCCCGCCTCACCGGAGAGATGCTCGAGGACGAGGGCGTCATGGGCACGATCCACATCGGCATCGGCACCAGCCACACCCTCGGGGGCGAGATCGTGGCCCCGACGCACTACGACCTGCTCATGTGGGAACCGACCATCGCCGTCAATGGCCGCGTCGTCCAGCGAGAAAAGCAGGTTCTGGTATGAGACGAGGCGCGGAGATCCTCGTGCGGACGTGCGCCGGCGTGCAGCCTGCCGAGGACGTGGTCATCGTCACGGATCCGGAGCGGATGACGATCGCCCGGGCGGTTGCCGACGCGACGCTTGAGGCTGGAGCCGTCCCGAGCATCGTGGTCCCACCCGAGCGGTCGATCGACAACGAAGAGCCGGGACCCGCGGTGGCTGCCGCGCTCTCGGCCGCCGACGTCGCCTTCCTGCCTGTGACGCTCGCCCTGGCACACACCCGCGCGGTCCGCGAGGCCATAGGTGCCGGAGCCCGAGTTCTCTCCATGACCGCGTTCACCGAACGGATGATGCGCGAGGGCGGGCTCTTCACGGACTTTCGGGCGCGCAGGCCGCTGTGCGACGCCATCGCGGCGAAGCTCACCGCCGGCGAACGCCTGCGGGTGACGAACCCCGCCGGCACCGATCTCACCATGAGCCTCGCGGGCGTGACCGGGAACAGCCACGGCTGCCTCCTGGAGGGCCCCGGCTTCACCGCCGTTCCCAACATCGAAGCCAACTGCGCCCCCGCGCAGGGCACCGCCGAAGGCGTGTTCGTCTGCGATGGGAGCATCCCCTACTACGGCGTGGGCCCGATCCGCGAACCCGTGACCTTCCGCATCTCGAAGGGCTTCGTCACCGATATCGAGGGCGGCGACCAAGCCGAATTCCTCGCGGATCTACTCGCCCGACAGGACGACCGCTGGGTGTACAACCTGGCCCAGTTCGCGTTCGGCCTGAACCCGGCCTGCACCGAGTTCACCGGCGAGATGCTCAACGACGAGGGCGTGAACGGCACCGTCCACATCGGCATCGGCACCTCCGCCAATCTCGGCGGCACCGTCTCCGCCAAAACCCACTTCGATGCCATCGCGCGGACCCCCACCGTGTGGATCGACGACGAAGCGGTACTCCGTGACGGAGAGATTCTCGACATGGTGCGCGTGCGCGAAGCGCGACGAGCCTTCCGCGAATTCTACGCCATGTGCTTCTGGTCGTACCGCCCCGACCTGGAGATCGGTTTGGACGACGTGGAATGGGTGGCCGAAACCCTCAGGAGGAACGGGAATCTGAAGGCTTGGCAGGTGGCAAGCCGACTGTGCCCCTGACGGCGGTGCTCGAGTGCTCGGAGCAGGACGCTTCGGACTGGGACGTTCCCGCGGGAACGTCGGGAACGCGGCTCGAGGCTTCAGAAGTCGCGGACGAGTTCCCGCATGCGGCGCTTCGTGGCCTCATCCGGGAGGCGGCCGAAGGCGGCGCCGATGTTCTCGGCCATGTGATCCGGGTTCGTCGTCTCGGTGAGGGCGCACGTCACGGCGGGATGCGCGAGGATGTACTTGAGTGAGAACTGCGCCCAACTCGCGCAGTCGAACTCGGCCGCCCACTCGGGCAGCTCGTGTCCGCTCACGCGGCCGAAGTAGCTGCCGTTCATGAACGGGCGGTTGATGAGGACGGCGAGCCCGAGATCCTGCGCGAGCGGCAGGAGGCGATCCTCCGCGTTCGGTTCCATCACCGAGTAGTTGACCTGGACGAAGTCGAGGGGCTGCGTCCGCATGAACGATTCGAACGCCTCGTGCTGGGGGATGCTGGAGGTGGTGACGCCGATGTAGCGCGCCTCGCCCGAGTCCTTCCAGCGGAGCACGTTGGGCCAGTGCGCATCCAGATCGCGCATGCTCTCGACCTCGAGCAGATCCAGCGTGCGGCTTCCGACGAGCCGCTGGTTCTGCCGCATCTGCTCGATGCCCGCGGCTTCCCCGTCCGTGTTGATCTTCGTGGCGACGAAGAGGCGGCCGCTGAACTCCGGCGCGGTCAGGACCGTGCCGAACTCCGCGTCGATCTCCGGCGTGCGCGGCGACGTGTCCACGACCCGCCCGCCGTGGTCGAGAAGCACGCGAATCACGCCGGCCAAGGGCTCCGTCCCCTCGGTCGGGATCTCGAGCACCGGCTTCGAGGAGCCGAAGCCGACGATGGGCAGCGTCTCCTCCGTTCCCGGGATCGGTCGGGTGGGTAGCGTCTCCTGGACCGACGGCGTGTTTCCGAACAGCGTGCGCGGGGCAGCCAGCGCGACGCCGGCACCCGCCAGGCAAGACAGAAAGTCGCGGCGCGTCGTGTCACTCAGCTTCGCCATCGAGACCTTCCTCCAATGGTTGCCTGGAGGCGCCGTTGATCAGGGTCCCAGCGCCCCCACGGGGATCACGCTCACTCCATCCTCCCGCGTGTAACCATACCCAGTGCTCACGATCACGCCCAGCGCGGCCGGCGGCCCCATCCGATCCGGGTCCACCTTCCGCGCCAGGCGAAGCAGGTTGTCCGCGGCTTCGTCCGCTCTTCCCTCGCCGAGCTTCACCTCGAAAGCCGCCCAGCGACCATCGTTACACTGTATGATCGCGTCTACCTCGAGGCCGGCCTTCTCGCGGTAGTGAAACACGTCGGCGTCCGCCGCCTGGGCGTACACGCGCAGGTCCCGTATGACCATCGACTCGAAGAGGAGTCCCAGGAAGTCGAGGTCGCGGAGCAGCCGCGTGGGAGTCGCGCGCACGGCCGCCACGGCGAGGGAGGGATCCGCAAAGTGCCGGATCGGCTTGTGTCTCAGCACCGACCGGGATCGCAGGTGAGTGGGCCAGGCGGGTTGGTTCTCCAGGATCATGATCCGTTCCAGCGCCCTCAGATACGCGGCGGCCGTGTGCTCCTTGATGGCGGACACGCCTTCGCCGGTGTCGGAGGCGAGGGTCGCCGTCGCGGCGGGCGTCGCGACGTTCCGGGCCAGGGACCGAAGCAGCATGCCCACTCTCACCGGATCTCTCCGCCTGCCGTCGCCGTTGGCGATGTCGAGACGACGAATCTCGTCCAGGTGGTCCCTGTTCGCTCTGAGCGCGACTTCGGTGCCGGACTCGAGGTTCAGAGGCCAGCCACCGATGCAGATCAGTTCCGCCAGATCCTCGAGCGGAATCACCGACCTGTCCGCCCCGGCACGCGCCCCTTCCAGGAGGCTCGTTAGCGAGACTTCGCCGGAAGAGCGGCCCAGTTCGAAGAGTGAGAACGGACGCATGCGAAGCCGCGTCAGGCGTCCCGCCCCGGTGTGGCGCGTCGCGTCGTCGGCTGGAATGGCGGACCCGGTGAGAATGAACTGACCCGGGAGGCCACGATCGTCGACGGCCCTTCGGACGTGGTTCCAGATCGCCGGCTCCAACTGCCATTCGTCGATCAGCCGCGGCACGTCGCCGATCAGGACGCGGGCGGGCTCGAGCCTGGCCAGGCGTCGGGTGACATCCTCGACGTCCAGCCGCGCCTCGCTGGCGGCGATTTGCCGCGCCGTGGTGGTCTTTCCACAAGCTCGGGGACCCTCGATGACCACCGCGCCGGTGGCCTGCAGGCGCTCGGCGAGTTCGCGGTCGACGATTCTGGAACGATAGGCCAATGAGCACCTGCACCGGTTGGATCGGATCGTTACCAGGCAGAACCGTAATCGTTCGGAAGGGCTGAGGAAAGGTACAGCGGCAGATTTGGCACAATTATAACGGCAGAAACGGACAAAATATAACGGCAGAAATGGCAACAACGCAGCGGCAGGTTCGGACACGCCGGAGTCCAACAACCATGAAGATCTTACATCAGATGTTGGATTTGCATGGTTACGACGGGTCCAGAGCCTCAGGCGCGGCCGGTGCGGCGGAGGAGTCTGAGGTGGGTGCGGACGTTGTCGTGTTCGAAGTAGGCGTCCTGCAGGTGGCGCGCCCCGTTGGAGACCATCTCGGTGCGGCCGTGGAGGACGCGGTGTCCGGCGCACAGCAGGATCATCCCGCCCTCCAGCCGGAAGGTCACCCGGGCGCCGGCGTCGTTGACGCGGCGCGACAGTTCGTGGTAGGCGGCGTAGAACTCGCCGAGCCGGGGTTCCGACAGGGGAACGGCCTGCATCTGCGCCGTATTGAAGCGGATCATCGTGATCTCCCCGGCGCTGTCCAGGTCGACCATGGGGTTGGCCGCGTAGCACTCGTACTCGTCACTGAAGATCCGGAACGGGACCGGCACGGAGCACAGCACGTCGAACTTGTCGGGGTGCTCGCGACGTAGCGCCTCCAGCACGCCGAAGCCGTCCACGACCGTCGACGCGCCGCCTTCGCACTCGTTCACCAGCATGTGCAGCGCCTGCACGCTCGGGGGCCACGTGTAGCTGGTGAAGTCGTTGTGCACTCCGACGGCCAGAGCGGTGTGCGCGATGTTGTATCCCTTCGGATCGAGCTTGACGTTGTGGATGCGCTCGAACAGGACCTCCCGGACCGGACCCAGCCGGGGCGCGAGTTCCTCCAGCGAATCCGGTTCGGTCGGGGCGTCGACCAGCACGCAGACTCCGGTGCGCAGAAACTCCTCGATCAACTCCGCCGCCGCGCTGTCGTCCGCCAGGAACCGGTGGTAGTCGAACCTCCGCGGCTCGAACTCGCCGTCCCAGTGCTGCAACGCGGGGCGAGGCCGGCTCAGGAGACCGCGGATGTCGCTCGACCGGTATCGGGTACGGTGTCCGTCCGGCCACGCGATGGAGATCGCCTCGTCGTTGGATCCGCCGCCTTCGATGGCGACCGTCGCCGGCCTCAGGTCGCTGGGGACGCGGAAGACGTGGAACCGCTTCTCCGTGGTCTGCTCCACGGAGCATTCGCCGCAGCCGCAGTTGTCGCGCAGCCAGAGGTAGGGGAGATCGGTGCGTGTGCCATCGCTCCAGACCGCGGTGAGGGCGTCGCCGTTCTGCGCGATGCTGCTGATCGAGGCACCCATGGTTGGTCCTCCCAGTCCGTGGTCACCGGCCTGCAGCGAACGCTACGGACGGCCGAGCGACCTTGACAATGCCCTTCGCCTGGGCCGACGCTGCGGCGAGGAGCCCCAACCGAACCCTCAAGCGGAGAGTAGACCGGCATGCCCCGTACGGCTGAGACGAGCGCAACGGCCAGCACGGAGCCGAGTGGCCCCGTCGTGAGCTTCACCCGCATGGAGGACGGCACCCGCGAGGACTACGAACTGCTCTCGCGCCTCGAGGACGATTTCGCTGCCGACACCGCCGACCGCGTCCTGGCGCACCTCCGCCAGCTGTCCGGCTCGGTCGGAGGCTACCAGGTCGACCGGCTGGAACATTCCCTGCAGAGCGCGACCCGCGCTCACCGGGACGGCGCGGATGAGGAGATGGTGGTCGCCGCGCTCCTGCACGACATCGACGATCTGCTGGCTCCGCACAGCCACGGCGAGCTGGCCGCGCTCCTCCTGCGCCCCTTCGTGACCGAGCGCACGCACTGGATCGTCCGGCACCACGGCCTGTTCCAACTCGTCTACTACGCCCACCACCTGGGCCGCGACCGCAACGCGCGCGACAGGTACCGCGACCACCCCTGGTACCAGGACGCCGTGGACTTCTGCCACCGCTGGGACCAGTCCGCGTTCGATCCCGACTACGACTCGCTGCCGCTGGAGTTCTTCGAGCCGATGGTGCGCCGGATCTTCGCGCGCGAACCGTTCAGCCTCTGGCCGAGGGGGCGATCCTGACCGTCCGACTCCTCTCCGGCGGGAATCCCCAGATTCCGAAGGCGGATGGAGATGGGCCCGTGCAGGACTACATCGCGGCCATGCCGGGCTGGAAACGGGAGGTCGGCCGCCACCTCGACGCACTCATCGAGCGGAGCGTGCCCGGTGTCCGCAAGGCGGTCCGCTGGAACTCCCCCTTCTACGGCATTGAGAACCAGGGCTGGTTTCTTTCGTTCCATTGTTTCACGCGGTACATCAAGGTGACCTTCCTCAACGGCGCTTCGCTGCGTCCCGCGCCGCCGGTGGAATCGAAGCACGAGCACGTCCGGTATTTCCACATCCGTGAGGAGGACGAGGTGGACGAGGACCTTCTGGTGGACTGGCTCCAGCAGGCATCGGCGCTCCCCGGAGAGGGCCTCTTCTGATGATTGAATGGCTGGGGATCGGCCACCTGTTCGAGCTTTCGGGGACGGAGGCGGTCGCAGGCTTCCTCGCCCCGCTGGCGATCTGCGCCGCGTTCTTCGTGGTGCAGCTCATCCTGCCTGGAAGGCGGGTTCCGGGTTACGTCATCGAAGCGGAGACCGGCGAGCCGCGCGGCTACCGGCTGAACGGCCTGCTGGTGTTCGTGCTCGCGGAACTCGTGTGGGCGCTCGAACTCACCGGGTTGCCGCGGGACTGGTTCTACCGGTCCACCGTCTACCAGGTCGCCGGCGGCACGGTCACGTGCCTGATCTTCGCCCTCCTCGCCGTGTTCGGCGGGTCGCGCGGCAAGGTGGAGCGTCCGCTCGCCGCCCTGTGGGAAGGTCGCGTGCTCGAGCGGTCGTTCTTCAACGAGCGCTTTGACGTGAAGATGTTCCTGTACGTCGTCGGCGGGACGATGCTGTCGCTGAACGCCCTCTCCGGCGCCGCGTACCACTACGGGCTCTTCGGCGCGGACTCGAACCCCGGCGTCTTCCTCTACGCGGCGTTCCTCACGTTCTACGTCTTCGACTATTTCATCTTCGAGCGCGTCCAGCTCTACACCTACGACGTCATCCACGAGAAGCTCGGCTTCAAGATGATCTGGGGCGGGATCATGGTGTACGGGTGGCTCTACATCCTCCCGCTGTGGGGTCTGGCCGTGTACCCGGACCCCGGCTTCGAGGCGCCCTGGAGACAGGTGTGGCTCATCGGCGCGCCCGCCCTCTTCCTCGTCGCGTGGGGCATCACTCGCGGCGCCAACATGCAGAAGTACACCTTCAAGCGCTGGCCCGAGCGCAAGTTCCTCGGCCTCATCGAACCCGAGTACATCGAGGCCGGCGACCGCAAGATCCTGTGCAGCGGCCTGTGGGGCGTCGCCCGCCACTTCAACTACCTGGGCGAGGGTTTCTTCTCCCTCTCCATCGCCCTCGTGTTCGGCTACTTCGCCAACCCCTGGGCCTGGACCTACTTCGTGTTCATCGTCGGATTGTTCATTTTCCGGCAGCGCTTCGACGACAAGTTCTGCGCCGAAAAATACGGCCCCGAGAAGTGGGCCGAGTACCAGGCGCGGGTGAAATACCGAATTATCCCCGGCATCTATTGATGCCCGGGCGCACGGCAAGTCATGCGCGAGGAGGCGGTGAAGAAGATGCCATCAACGGACGGCTGGTCGAGGAGGCGGTTTCTGGGGAGTGGCTCGGCGGCCGCGGCGGTTGCCGCCGTTTGGGGATGTGCACCCGACGAGGGGCTGCCGGTGGGCGGGGGTAGGCCGCCGGCGTCGCTCACCGGGCCGCGCCGGTTGCTCGCGGAGCCGGGGCCGATGCTCCCGCCCGTCCCGGCGATCCTGCTCACCGTCAACGGCCGGCCCGGGGACCCGGACGAGATATCGGTGCTGTGGACGTTCGTCGTGAGCGGCGACCCGCCCCAGATCGGGGTGAGCGCGGCCCTGGAGCATCGGGCGAGGGGACTCCTGGAGATCCACGACGAGTTCGTGCTCAACGTCCCGCTCGCATCCATGGTCGAGGCGTTCGACACCGTCGACATGAACTCCGGGCGCGTGGCCGACAAGTTCGAACTCTCAGGGCTGACGCGGGGCACGGCGACCGCCGTCGATGCGCCCACGGTGGAGGAGTCCCCGATCCATTGCGAGTGCCGGATCTTCGACTCCCTCGAGGTCCCGCCGGAGCGAAAGATCTTCCTCGCGGAGGTCGTGGCGACGACCGCCATCGAGGGCGCGGTCGACGACGCCGGGCGCCTGATGGTACCTGCCGTGGACTTCTTCGGGATGACCGCCGGGAGCGGCGAGCACTACACGATGGGCCGCCGGGTCGGCAACATCGGGATGACGGTCGGGCGAACCGACATCAAGTACTAACGCGGGGGTTTGCCACGGACCGCTAGCCTTCGTGCCTCTCCCACTCTTCCCTGAGGAGTCCGTAGTAGGCCTCGTCGATCCGCTCCTCCCGCAGCACCCGGTGGCTGCGCAACACCCCCTCGCGGGCCATGCCCAGCTTTTCCATCACCCTCAGAGACTGAGCGTTTCGCGCATCGGCGTACGCGTACACCTTCGCGAGCCCGCGCTCGCGGAACCCCCAGTCGACGACGGCGCGGGCCGCCTCCACCACCAGGCCGCTGCCCCAATGCTCCTTCGCGAGCGAGTAGCCCAGGGCTCCCGTCGCATATTCGACGTCGATCTCGATTCCGACGCCGCCGACGACCTTCCCGTCCAGAACCATCGCCCACACCGGCCACAGGTCCCACGACATCCGGATCCGATCCTCCACGAACTCCACCGCGTGCTCCCTGAGGTAGGGCATCGGCGCCGTCAGGTAGCGGCCCCACTCCGGGTCGCGGGCGAACGCGAATATGTCGTCCACATCTTCCCGCCGGTGCGGCCGGAGCAGTAACCGTTCCGTTTTGATCTCGAACTCACGTGTCTTCATTGTTCAGCCTATTCGCCGTCTCCGCTGCGACGCTTGGACTGCTGGGCCGAGCCGGTCCCGTAGGCATCACTCGAATCGGGTCTGTCGGTGAGAAGACCTCGAAAATCTCCTTCCGATTGATGTTCGAGATAGCTGAGCGCCGCGCGAGCCAGCAGGCCGGACCTCGACTGGCCCTCCCGCACCGCGGCCCGATCCACGATGGCCAGCACCCGCTCAGGCAGTGTGATGTTGATTCGTTTCGTCCTGCTCGAAAGTTTCGAGATGTCGACGTCGGCGATCGCCCACACACCGCCCCGGTAATCGTCGTTCCCCTGGTGTGCTTCCAGCGAGGTCCGCGCCGGGATCGGTTCGCCGTCCATCAGCAGCCCCTCGATATGACACGCGATCGCTTCCCGGGCCGATTCGATCACTTCGTCCAAGGTGTCGCCGGCCGAGAAACAGCCGGGAAGATCGGGCACGGTGACGCCATACCCGCTATCTGCATCCTTGTGAACCACGATCGGAAAGCGCATCAGCGATCCTCCCATTCCCAACCGGCCTGCCGGAAGATGCTGCGAAGCGTCCCGATCGGGATGTCCTTGCTGGGGTGCTTCACCGTCACTCGGCCGGGTTTGTCGGGATGAACGAAGTGGTGGTGGCTTCCACGGGTGCTCCGAAGCGTCCAGCCATCGCCCACGAGTTTGCGAATGATCTCCCTGCTCGACATGGGTGTGTATTATACACACTAAACGTTGTTCGTTCAAGGATCCCAGACGCTTCAGTACCCGAGCAGTTCGGGCAGGAACAGGACGGCGCCGGGCAGGAACGCGATGGCGACGGTGAGGGCCAGCATGAGGGCCAGGTAGGGCCAGAGGGGGCGCGCGACCTCTGCCGGCTGGACCCCTCCCACGGAACAGGCGACGAGCAGGCTCACGCCCACGGGTGGCAGGAACACGGAGATTCCCTGCGTGGCCACGATGACGGCGCCGTAGTGCACCGGGTCGATCCCGAGTTGCGTTGCGAGGGGCAGCAGGATCGGCGTCAGCAGGACGACGGCGGGCACGCCCTCGAGGATGGCGCCGAGCGGAAGGAAGACGAGGATCGTGAGGAGCATGAAGCCGATCTGGCCGCCGCCCAGGCCCACGACAGTCGACGCGAGGGTCTGGGGCACCTGCAAGATGGCGAGGACCCAGCCCAGCAGGTGCGCCGCGCCGACCACGAACAGCACCATCCCGGACACCACGGCCGTCTGGACGACCCTGTTCCACAGCTCCGCCAGGGTGAGGGACCGGTACACGAATGCCGCCAGGAGCAGCGCGTAGGCGACGGCGACCGCGGCGGCCTCCGTGGGGGTGAAGAGTCCGAAGCGGATGCCCCCCAGGATGACGACGATCATGAAGAGCGGGAGCACGGCGTCGAGCGTCGCGCGGCGGAGTTCCGCGAACGAGGCGCGCTCCCCGCGCGGCCACCCTTCCCTCCGTGCCTGCCACCCGATCTGCGCCATCAGGCCGGTGGCGATGAAGAGCGCGGGCACGATCGAGGCGACGAACAGGGCGCCGATGGAGACGTTGCCGATGACGCCGTAGACGACCATCACGATGGCGGGCGGAATGAGGATCCCCATGCCGCACGCGGCCGAAACGATCGCCGTGGCGCGCGCCCGGCCGTACCCGTTCGCGGTCAGTTGGGGCACCATGATCCCGCCGACGGCGGCGGCGTCCGCGGACGTCGATCCCGACACGCCCGAGAAGAACACCTCCGCCATGACGACCACCTGCCCCAGCCCTCCGGGGAGGTGGCCCACGAGCGTGCTGGCCAGGGCCACGAGGCGGCGGCTGATCCCCCCGACATCCATCAGGTAGCCGGCGAGGATGAACAGGGGCACGGCGAGCATGGGGAACGAGTCCATCCCCGCGACGATCTGCTGTGGGATGACGACGAGCGGGAGATCCGCCACGAGGATGGCGATGACCGCCGCAATCGCGAGCGCGAATCCGATGGGCACGGCTGCCAGCACCAGGAGGCCGAAGACGCCGAGGAGGAGCCCGCCCATCAGCCGACCTCCGCGGTCGACGTCCCCGCAAGCAGGTGGATCACCATGAGCACGCCGGAAACCGGCGCCGCGGCATACACGAGCGCGAGAGGCAGGTTCAGCGCGGCGGAGCGCTCCCCCATGGTGAGGTCCATGAGGGCGATGCCCGTGCCGATGAGGAGGAGCGCGAACAGCAGCACGACCGCCGCCGCGGACGTCTCCACCGCCTTCGTCGCGCGCGGGGGCAACCGCCCCGTGACCTGGTCGAAGCGAAAGTGGGACCGCCGCGCCACCGCCAGCGAGGCCCCGAGCAGCGAGAGCCAGATGAAACAGAAGCGCGACACCTCCTCGCTCCACGGATTCGGCCAGGCGAAGAGGTAGCGCATCAGGACCTGCAGGAGAACCACGCCGCAGACCGCGATCAGCAGGACGCCAACGGCATACGTCTCGAGCGTGACCAGCACCCGGTCGAGCGCCCGCAACCGCTTTGTCATCCGTTCACCGTGACTCGCTGGATCTGCCGTCGGGAGCCGCGCGCTCCGCCTCAGCCACCAGCCTCGCGATCAGGGCTTCGCCGTCCGGTAGCCGGTTCGCCAGTGCATCCCGGACGTGCCGTCTGACGGCCGCGGCGAACGGCGCCGGATCCGGGCGCGAGATCTCCACGCCCGCCTCGCGCATCTCCTCGATCGCGTCCGCCTCCATGCGGCGCGCGACTTCGCTCTGGTAGGCGAGCGCCTCGGCCGCGGAACGGTCTACGGTCTCCCGTATCCCGGCGGGAAGCGCCCGGTAGAAGCGTTCGTTCACAAGAAGGGTGATGGGGTTGTAGGTGATGGACGTGAAGCTGTAGAACTTCGCCACCTCGTGGAGCCGGCTGCTCACGAAGCCGACCGCGTTCGCCTCGCCGCCGTCGATCACGCCCTGCTGGAGCGCGGAGTAGACCTCGCCGTAGTTCATCGGCGTCGCCTGCACGCTGAGCGCGGAGTAGGCGGCCAGGTACGTCGCGTTCTGCAGGACCCGGAGCTTGAGGCCGGCGAGATCCTCGGGCGTGTCGACGGGCCGGCGCCGGTTGTAGACGTGGCGGAACCCGTAGTCGAGGAACCCGAGCGAGCGGACGCCGGTGCGCTCCAGGAGCAGCTCGCGCCACCAGTCTCCCGCGGGGCCGTTCATCGCCGCGAGCCCGTGGTCCCGGGTCTCGAACAGGAAGGGGAGATCGAATACCTGCGTCTCGGGCACCCAGCCCGAGAGCACCGGGGTGCCCGTGATGGCCATGTGCACCGCGCCGACCTGGATCTGCTCGAAGGCCACGC
>NZ_CANPWG010000032.1 GCF_947581915.1 Candidatus Palauibacter scopulicola | reverse complement strand
GGAAACGCAGATCGTGCAGTCCTGTATGTAGTTAGAAGATTTCCTGTCGGGATTCTGGCTGTCCCCAGTCCGCTGGATCGTTGAACTCCACCGGCTCCTGCCGGGCGGCTGGGTCACGCTTCGCGACATCTACCGCTGCACGGTCGACGCGAAGCTCTTCTCGAACAAGATCGGGGAGGCGAAGGCGGAGGCCCTTCGGCGGTGCCCCATGCGGGTTGTCACCGCCGCGAAGGTTCTCACCAAGCACAAGAAGACGCTCGGTGCTTGGGATTGGGACATGGCGGCCGGCAGCGACACGGTGGCGTGTTCCCTCGATCCGGAACGCGCGGCGCTTCTCGCGGAGCTGAAGGTCGAGTACGCCACGGAGCCGGTGGGAAGCGGGGCGGGCCGCGAGTACGCCGAGCAGGTGGAGGCCGTCGAGCGGTGGTACCGGCACGACTGGCTGAAGCTCGATGCCAAGCTCCGCACCTCGATCGTCGAAGGCATCTCGGTGTTCCTGTCGCTCTTCGATCAGCCGGACGTGGCGCGCGTGTTCTGCCCGCCGCCGCGGAAGGACGACGCCCCGGACGCACGGACGGACGGCGAGGAGGACGAGGAGGTCCCGGACGTGCAGCCCATGCCGGGACTCCGGCGCAGGCTGCCGCCGCTCGCCGAGTTGATCGAGGGCGGCAAGGTGCTCGCGCTCAACATGCCCGCCGGGGCCAACCCCGCGCTGGCACGCGCCATCGGCGTGTTCCTCAAGAACGCCTGGATGCAGGCGCTGCTCCGGCGTCCGGCCGAAGCCGCGCTTCGGCCCGAACGCTACATGCGGCCCGCCGTGTTCGTCTGCGACGAATATCAGGCTTTCGCGACCGTCGGACAGGACGATCCGTCGGGCGACGAGAAGGCGTTCGCGCTCACGCGCCAGTGCCGCTGCATCCCCATCGTCGCCACGCAGTCGCTCTCCTCGCTCCGCTCCGTGCTCCCCTCGGGTGAGGCGTGGCGCACGCTCGTCCAGACGCTCCGCACCCGGATCTTCCTGTCGCTGTCCGACGACGCCTCGGCCAAGATCGCGTCCGACATGTGCGGCGATGTCAAGAAGACGCAGGCGTCCTACACGTTCACCGAGACCTCGAACAAGCCCGAGTTCTCGCTCCTGTCCGGACGGGCCGGGGGCGGCGACGGCCAACTCGGGGCGAGCAAGTCGTTCCGGCAACAGAGGGAGCCGGTGTTCACGCCCCGCCAGTTTGGGCTGCTCGCCAATTATCAGGCGATCTGCCTTCCGTACGACGGCGTCAAGTCTCTCCCCGCCCGGCGCGTCTATCTCAAGCCCCACTACCTGCCGAGGGAGACGGGCTACTGGCGGCAGCGCGAGGAGGGGCGGATATGAAGCGCGCGAGCGGCGTGGGCCATCTCGCCCCGTTCCTTCCGGGGCTGGAGGGTCTGCTCGAAGACCCCGATGTCTCCGAGATCATGATCAACGGACCCGGCAACGTCTGGGTCGAGCGGGCCGGTAGGCTGGAACCCCACGAGGCGCCCGCGCTCACTGCGGCCTGGCTTCACCGCGCGGCGATCCACATCGCCCGGCCGCTCGGGCTCGATCCCGCCGCCCGGCCCATCCTGGACGCTCGGCTGGAGGACGGATCCCGGGTCGCCATCTGCACGCCGCCCGCCGCGCCCGAGGTCGCCATCACCATACGGCGGTTCGGGGGCCGCGCGTTCTCCGCCGAGGATCTCGTGCGCATGGGCTCGCTGCCGGAAGAGGCGCTCGAAGCCGCGCGGGCCATGCTCGCGGCCCGGAGGAACATCCTCGTCTCAGGGGGCACCGGCTCGGGCAAGACCACGCTCCTGAACGCGCTGATCGAACTGCTGCCCGAGGACGAGCGGATCGTTGCCATCGAGGACACGCTGGAACTCAGGATCGACCGCGCCAACTGCCTCCGGTTCGAGGCCGGGGCCACCCACGACACGCCCGTCTCGATCCGCGACCTGGTGCGCCACGCGCTCCGCCACCGGCCCGACCACATCGTCGTCGGCGAGGTCCGGGGCGGCGAGGCCGCCGACCTGCTCCAGGCACTCAACACCGGGCACGGCGGATCGCTCACGACCATCCACGCCAACAACGCCCGCTCCGCGCTCTCGCGCCTCGCGAGTTGCGCCATGCAGGCCCGGGACGCGCTGCCCTGGGAAGTCACCTGCCGGGGCGTCGTGGACGGGATCGCGCTCGTGTTGCATGTGACGCGCCGGGAAGGGAGGCGATTCGTCGAGGAGGCACTCGAAGTGCGCGGCTACGACGCGGCCACCGGCCGCTGGATCACCGAACCGACATGGACCACCCAACCACCGAAGGAGGTGAACGCATGACAAGCATCGACGGGACCATCCGCGTCGAGACGTTCGAGGACTTCGACCGCGAACTCGCGCGCGACAGCGGCGACACGCTCGAAGTCAAGCTCTTCCTGGCCGAGGAGTACGGCCTCTTCCCCGAGGACGTGGGGACCGAGGACGAGATCATGGCCGCCTGGGACGATCCGCACGGCGAGGAGGTGGACGCATGAACCACGACGAATACCACCGCAAGTTCGCCGACGCGATCATCGAGCAGATCCGGCAGGGCACCGCGCCGTGGCAGAAGCCCTGGGCGCCCGGCGAGCGCGTCATGCCCATGAACGTGGACACCGACCGCTCCTATCGGGGCGGCAACAGCCTGCACCTCGCCTCCGTGCAACAGGAGATGGGCTACGGCGACGTGCGCTGGGGCACCTACCGCCAGATCCAAACCCGGGGCGGACAGGTCAGGAAGGGCGAGCGCGGCACCCGCATCCTCTCCTTCCA
>NZ_CANPWG010000031.1 GCF_947581915.1 Candidatus Palauibacter scopulicola | reverse complement strand
AGGTCGCCAGCGCTTGGTGGGTCGAGCGCGACCGTCGCGGCACGCAGCCTTCACGCCGCCACGCGGAAGTGCTTGGAGCCCGTGTCCAGAAGGACCGGGGGAAGCAGTTTAAGGGGGATCTGAAGGGGGGCGGAGCACCCCTCGCCAGCCGCAGTGTTCAACACTGCGTGTGCTGGCTTGACGCCCTTAGCCTGCGTCAAGCCAGCGGCAACGCCGTCTCGACGGCGGAGAAACCGGAGGGCCGCTTCGTAGCCCTCCGGACGCAAAGCAACGGCTCGCCGGCGACCCGTGGGGCTACTCCGTACCTGATCCGCCAGCGCCACGGCCCACCCGGCTGCTGAAGTGATTCGATGGCTTGAAGACCGGCGCAACACGCGGTGGAACCGCCACCGCCTCGCCCGTTCTGGGGTTGCGGGCCGTGCGTGCCTTGCGGTGCCGCACCTTGAAGGTGCCGAAGCCCCGGATCTCGATGTTGTCGCCACCCACCAGCGTGTCCTTCACGGCGTCGAGGAAGGCATCCACCACCAAGGCGCAATCCCGCTTGGTGACTCGCCCTCGGAGCGCATCGGCGGCCTGCTCAACGAGATCGGCTTTCGTCATTCTGTTCTCCTCGCCCGCGGTGTGGCCATGTCCTCCTCCCTGTTATGATAGCTTGAGGAGGTGGCCTCCGCGTCAACTCCGCATCGCCACGAGCCGAGCCGCGTCCGTCGAGGGAGACCTTATCGGATGAGACGGGGTTTCATGGGACGACCGACCGGGAACGGGGGATCGGCGCCAGTCAATGGGGGTGACGCTACCCGGCGCGGAAAGGGTGATTGCGAGGGTGATCAGCGGTTAGCGTATGCCGATGTAACGCCAGGTGCCACATAGAGTTGTGACCTAAACGACCGTCCGAGCATCGCTCAGCCAGTTGTCGCTTCTCCTCCAGCTCTCGCCGGCCGTGGCGCGATAGAACGTCACCAGCACCGCGCGATCGAGATCCATGACGGTGACCGCGGCCTGGCCCGTCGCCGATCCAGCGGTCGCCGTGATCGACGCGCTGCCGTCGGCGACGGCGCGGACCAGACCCATCGCGTCGACCGTGGCGACGGCCGGGTCGCTGCTCGCCCAGGTGACGGTCACGCCCGTCATGGGTCGCCCGTTCTGGTCCCGTACTTCGGCCCTGAGCCGGGCGGTCTCGCCGATGGCGCCCAACTGCAAGGTACTCGGACTCACCAGGACCGCGGTCGGACGCGGCGGCTCCGGACGTGGGGGCTCCGGACGCGGCGGCGGCGGCTCCGTGGCGCTGTCGCCGCACGACAGCACGGCCAGGAGACCTGCGAGTGCCGCAACACTGCCGCTGCCTCGGTTTCGGTGGGCTGGAAGGTGATAGCGTCGCCGCCGCGGACGAGTCTCTCCTGTCATGGCGCACCTCCCGTTGGGCGGCAGGCAATCACCCAATTTGGGGGGGATCAGGGGGGATCCTCAACCTCGACGGAACGGCGGCCCGGAAAACTGCACGGGTTACCCCACGCTGTGGAGGTCTGGCGGGCGCGTCCCTCCCGGGGAGAAGATTCAGGTCGGGTTCTCTCGTCTGACGGAGGTTTGAAGATGGGTCGGCGGCTTTCTTCCCCGGTTTCCTGGCTCGCTCTTCCGCTGCTCGTCGGCTGCGCTGCGCCCGACGAGACCTCATCGGACACGGCGACGGCCGCGGCCGATTCCGGCGCAGCCGACGACGCTGCCGCGGCGGGGCCGGCGACTTCGGATCCGTACGCGCACGGGTTCACGGACGCGGATTATCCGAGGGTGATCGAGATCGCGGAGGACGTGTACGCGTACGAGCAGATCCACCCCACGGGGGGCGAGGTCATCACGACCGTGAGCCTCATCGTCATCACCCCGGAGGGGGTACTCGTCGCGGACGGGCAGGAGAATCCCGAGGAGACGCAGCGGCTTGTCGACACCGTCGCCGACATGACCGACCGGCCGATCACGCATGTCGTCGTCGCCTCGGACCACGGCGACCACACGGGCGGGAACTCGGCCTTTCCGGCGGGCGCGCGCTTCTTCGCGCACCCGACTTCGGCGGCGATCCTGGAGGCGAGCGCGACGAACCCCAACCGGCCGCAAGACGCACCGCCGGTCGTCGTCCCGACGGAGATCGTGGGGAACGATACGGTGCTCGAACTCGGCGGCCGGGAGATCCGGCTCCTGCACCTCGGCCGCGCCCACACGGGCGGCGACCTCGTGGTCTACCTGCCCGAGGGGAAGGTGCTGTTCATGAGCGAGACGTACCTCAAGCACATCTTCCCGGCGATGCGTTCGGCGTACCCCTCCGAGTGGGTGGCGATGCTGGACCGGGCGATCGAGATGGACGTGGACGTGTACGTGCCGGGGCACGGGGTGATGGAGTCGCCGGCGGTCCTTGAGGCGGAGCTGGTGTCGTTCCGGGACGCGGTGCGGGCCGTCGTGGAGGAGGCGACGCGGCTTCACGGCGAGGGGCTGAGCGCCGAGGAGGCGGCGGAGGCGGTCTCGTTCGGCGACATCGAGGAGTGGTCCCTGCGGGACAGCCAGAAGCTGCGTGCCATCCGGCGGGTGTACCTGGAACTGAACGGACATCTGTCGGGGTTTCTGGTCCCATGATCGACGCGCGGATGAGGCGGAGGGTCGGGATCGTCGCGGCGGTCGCGGGTTTCTCGGTCGTGGCGGGTATCGCGGCCGGAACCGGGCCGCTTCAGGCGCAGTCGTACGTGACTGTGGACATCGGGGCCCGCGATCCCGCCTTCTCGCCGGATGGGTCGAGGATCGCCGTCTCCATCCTGGGGAAGATCTGGACGCTTCCCGCCGAGGGCGGCCCGGCGCGCCAGCTCACGGACGGGGCCTCGTGGGACACGCGCCCCGCCTGGTCGCCGGACGGCCGCTTCCTCGCCTACGCCGCGAGATCCCGCCAGGGCGCCGATATTCTCGTCCGCAACATGGCCACCGGCGGTGTCCGCTTCCTGCACGCCGTCCCGGGGTCGGTCGGGCACATGCAGTTTCATCCGGACGGGAGCCAGCTCTTCTTCGTCGACGACCGCTCGCAGTACGAGGCGCACGTGTGGCGGATCCCGCTGGCGGGCGGCGAGGCGGAACAGATCACGCACACCCGGAGCTGGCACGAGTGGTCGTTCGCGCTCTCGCCGGACGGGAGCCGGATCCTCCTCGAGACGGGACGCTTCGACGGCACGGACCTGTACGAACTCGACCTGGAGGAGATGTCGCTGGAACGGGTCACGGACACGCCGGAGCGGGAGATGGCCGTGGCCTGGAGTTCGGAGGGCACGCGCCGCGCACACGTGATGACGCATAACGGTCTCGACCACATCGTCGTGTCGGTTGCCGGGGAACAGCACCGGTTCGCGAGCGCCTTCGACCAGAAGCAGCTCGCGTTCCATCCGTCCGGCGAATGGCTGCTCGTCCTCGGCGGACGACGGCTGCAGCGGCTCGATCTGGCGAGCGGCGAGTTCACGCCGATTCCCTTCGAGGCCCGGTTCGAGGTGGCCGGAGATCCCGCCGACGACCTGCTGATCACCAACGTCCGCCTGTTCGACGGCACGGGCGACGAGGCGGTGCCCGGGTCGGCGGTCCTGGTCCGGAACGGCAGGATCGCCGAGGTACGGACGGGGGAAGACGGAGGGACGCCCGAGGCGGCGCCGGGCACGCCGGTCATCGACGGGGGCGGCCGCATGTTGCTCCCGGGTCTGATGGACAACCACTACCACTACTGGCAGCCCCTCGCCGGCGCCGACCTGCTGGCCGCCGGCATCACCGCGATCCGCGACCCGGGCTCGGCCATCCAGGACGCGATGGATTTCAAGGACGCGGTGCGTCTCGGCGTCCTGGCCGGCCCCGACGTGTACACGGCCGGCCCCCTGATCGACGGCCCCGCCGGCTACCACCCCCTGGTCGACGTGAGCATCGACGACCCCGCAGCCGCTCCGGCGCTCGTCCGCGCGCTGAAGGCGCAGGGCGTCGATCTGCTCAAGGCGTACTTCCTCCTCGACCCGGACGTGCTCGCCGCCGTCGTGGCGGAGGCGCGCGTGCAGGGGCTCCCGGTCACGGGCCACATCGGGGTGCGCACGGGCTGGCGGCAGGCGATCGAAGCCGGCATCAGCGGGTTCAACCACATCCGCGTGTGGCGCGACTTCCTCCCGCTTGAGATCCAGGTCGACGGACGCGACATGTCGCTCGACGGCGGGCGGAACCCGGTCGGACGCATGCAGGCCGACTGGCGGGAGATCGATCCGGCGAGCCCCGAGGTCCTGTCCCTCCTCGAACTCATGGCCGAGACCGAGACGGGACTCGATCCGACTCTCTACATCCAGGACGTCGACGACGGCGACCGCTCGCGCTTTTCGCTCGAAGGGTTCCACAACGCCCGGCAGGCGTACGAGCGCATGGGCGAGTTCGTCCGGCGCGCGGTCGAGGCCGGGGTCCCGCTGCTCGCGGGCACGGACAACGTGGGGCTGTTCAACGAACTCGAGGCGTACGCGGCGGCAGGCGTGCCGAACGCCGCGATCCTGCGGGCCGCGACCGCGAACGGCGCGCGCTGGCTCGGGAAGGAGGACGATTTCGGGACCGTGGAGCCGGGGCGGCGCGCGCACCTGATCCTCGTGGACGGAGACCCGCTGGCCGACATCGCCGACCTGCGGAACATCGATCTCGTCGTGAAGGATGGCGTGATCGTCTTCGGCGGCCCGCCGACCCAGCCGCTGGTCCCGTGATCGAACCGCTCGCAACGGGCGCCGTCGCAATGGGCGCCGTCGAGGCGGTCGCCCTCGCGGCGCTGCAGGTCGAGCCGGCGGGCGGACTCCTCCCCGCGCTCTCCGACAACCCGTTCCTCGCGCTCGCCGCCCTCTTCGGGGCGGGGGTCCTCACGAGCACGAACCCGTGCATCTGGCCGATGATTCCGATCACCTTCTCCGTCATCTCCGGCACGGCGGGCGAAGCCCAGTCGCGAAGGCGCACCGTTGGCCTGACGCTCATCTACGCCCTGGGGCTGGCGCTCCTCTATTCCGTGCTCGGCGTCATCGCCGGGCTCAGCGGCACCGTCCTGGGCTCGATCGGGGCGAGCTTCTGGGCCCTGTTCGCGACCGGAAACCTCCTCCTCTTCTTCTCGCTGTTCATGCTCGACGTCTTTCCCGTCCCGGTGCCGAAGCGGCTCCTCGCGTGGGCGGGCAGCCGTGGCGGCGGATCGTACCGTGCCGTGTTCCTCCTCGGGGCGACGTCCGGCATCGTGGCCGCGCCGTGCGGGGCGCCCGCCTTCGCCGTGGTCCTCACCTGGGTCGTCGCGGAACAGGCCGGGCTCATGGGGTTCGTCTACCTCTTCACCTTCTCGATCGGCATGACCGCCGTGCTCATCGCCGTCGGCCTCTTCTCGGGGACGCTCGCCGTGCTGCCGAAGTCGGGGACGTGGATGATCTGGATGAAACGAGCCGCAGCCGTCATCATGATCGGGATGGCGCAGTTCTACCTCATCCGGGCGGGATACTTCATGTGAACGCGAAACCGAGACACGTCGCCACGTTCGCGGCGCGCGCGATGTTCGCCGCGCTGGCTGCGATCGCCGGGGCCGTCCTCCTGTCGGCGGGTCCGCTCCATGCGCAGGCGGGCGCGGGGCAGGTGAGCCTCGCCCCCGGGACGCAGGGGCCGGACGCCACGCTGCAGGATCTGGACGGCAACGAGATCCAACTCCTCGACTACGCGGCCGGCAAGCCCACGCTCATCGAGTTCTGGGCCGCGTGGTGCGAACAGTGCGAGGGGCTGCAGCCCGAGATCGACCAGGTGCAGGCGGACTTCGGCGACCGGGTCAACGTCGTCGCCGTTGCCGTGGCGGTGGCCCAGTCGCTGCGCCGCGTGAGGCGACACGCGGAAGGGCACGGGGCGGAGTACCCCTACCTGTGGGATGCGGACGGCGCCGCGGTGCGCGCCTACTCGGCGACCACGACCTCGATCGTCGTCATCCTCGACGCGGATGGGAAGGTGGCCTACACCGGCGTCGGCCCCGACCAGGATCTCGTCGGGGCCGTCACCGGAATCCTCGCTGTCGATTCTGCGACGGGTTCTGCTGCAGGTTCCGCTACGGGTCCACAGGCTCCGGCGTCACCTCGTCGATGATGCCGGCGAGTTCGTCGTAGGCGGCGGGGTCGACCTGATTGAAGCTCGGAATCACGCCCGCGATGCGGCCGTCCGGGCCCACGACGATCACGGCGCGGCTGTCCACCGCGTTGCTGTCTCTCAATCCTCCGCCGAAGGCGACGTACGTCCCCCCGTCGTTGTCCGCGTCGCTACCGAACAGGAAGGGGAAGTCCTCGTCCTTCAGCCATGAGGCGAGTTCGTCGACCGGGTCGTTCGAGATGCCGACGAGGACCACGTTGCGGCCCTCGTTGAAAACACTTGCGTACTGATCACGGTACGCTCTCATCTGAACCGTTCAGCCACGCGTCCTGACTCTGAAGAAGAAGGCAAGGACGACGGTCTCGCCCCGGTAGTCGCTGAGGCGGATCGGGTTCTCCAGCGCGCCGTATCGCGTCGCGCCCGGGAGCGCGAAGTCCGGCGCCATCTCGCCCACGGCGAGCAGTTGCGAGTCCTGCGCGCTCACCGGGGCCGCGCCTCCGATGGCGAGCGTTCCGGCCAGGCCCAGCGCGAGGGCGGCGGCCAGGACAAGTCTCCGCATGTCTCGGTCCTTTCGTGCGGGTGGAAGACAGGTGGAAGAGCCATGCCGAAGGGTGGCGCGCCCCCCGCCTTCGCGCCAGAGTTGAACCACGCCTCGCCGTCGGAGGCCGAG